>JBDTMS010000615.1:0-3371 GCA_039934195.1 Betaproteobacteria bacterium | reverse complement strand
ACGTGGTATTCACCAAGGATCTGGCCGGGCGCTTCACGATGTGCAATGCGGCCTCCCTGGCCGCCGTCGGCGTCGGACGCGAGGAAGACCTGCTCGGAAAAACGGTGTTCGATTTCTACCCGCCCGAGCTCGCCAAGCTGTATCACTTGGACGATATGAATGCGATCGCCGGTCAGACCGTGTTCAATCGAGACGAGCCGAGCCTCGATCGCGACGGCAATGCGCGTTGGTTTCTCACCATCAAGGCTCCGCTTCGCGGCCCCAGCGGAGCGGTCGTAGGTCTGATCGGAATTAGCCGCAACATCACCGATCGAAAAGCCACCGAAGAATTGCTGCGCGAAAGCGAGCAGCGTTTTCGCTTGCTGGCCGAGTCGCTGCCGCAGCTCATCTGGACCTGCGATGCGCGCGGCCAATGCGACTTCTTCAACCGGCAATGGGTCGAATACACCGGAAGTCCAGCCGATCGCCAACTAGGCACGGAGTGGCTCGCTCAAGTCCATCCGGACGACCGTGATGCGTCGCTGCAAACATGGCAGACGGCGGTCGCCGATCAGGGCGAATTTCACGTCGAATTACGCCTCCGCTCGCGCTACGGTTCGTATCGCTGGTTCGATACGCGCGCAGTGCCGGTGCGAGAGCAAGGCGGCGGCGTCTTGAAGTGGGTCGGTTCCAACACCGACATTCACGCTGCGCGCGAGATGCGCGAGGCGCTGCGCGCTCAGGCACGCCTGTTCGATCTCGCACCCGTCGTGGTGTCGGATATGGCGGGCCACATCGTGTTTTGGAGTCAGGGTGCGGAAGCATTATTCGGCTTCGGTAAAACCGACGCCGTCGATCGCCTCGCGCATGAGCTTCTGCAGAGCGAATTTTCCGAGCCGCTGGAGCGCATTCGAGAAGCGCTGTATCGAAGCGGCGTTTGGGAAGGCGACGTGGTGCATCGTGCGCAGGATGGTAGCCGGCTGTTGGTACACAGCCGCCGAGCGCTGCAAACAGATCCGCACGGCGCTTCGCAGCGCGTGCTCGAGGTCAGCGCAGATATCACCACGCGCAAACGCGTCGAGGAAGAACTGCGGAACAGCGAGCGGCGCTTCCGCGCGCTGATCGAGCACAGCGCCGACGGCATCGCCGTCGTCGACCAGAACAACACGATCACCTACCTCAGTCCTGCCGTTGCGGCGGTCGAGGGCTATGCGCCGGAGGAGCTGATTGGACGCAATGGCGTCGAGAACACGCACCCGGACGACTTGCCCGCTGTACAGAAGATCGTCGAAGAGCTGATCGCCAATCCCGGCAAGCCGGTGCCCGTGCTATGGCGGCGTCGACACAAGCAAGGCCATTGGCTTTGGCTCGAAGGGGTTGCTACCAATCTGCTGCACGATCCCGCGGTAGCCGGAATCGTCACCAACTATCGCGACGTCACTGACCGCCGCCAGGCAGCCGAGGTACAGCTGCGGTCGCAAAAAATGGAAGCGCTCGGCACGCTCGCCGGCGGCATCGCACACGACTTCAACAATATCCTGCTGGCGATACTCGGCAACACCAAGCTGGCGATGGAAGATCTCCCTGCGGATCATCCGGTGCAAAAGGGCCTCGGCGAAATCGCCAAAGGCAGCGCGCGCGCAGCGGATCTGGTACGCAGGATATTGACCTTCACCCGCCAGCAGGAACCCAAGCGTGACGTCATTGCGCTGCGGCCGGTGGTCGAGGAGGTCACCGAGCTGCTGCGCTCGACATTGCCCGCGATGATCGAGCTGACGACGAAATTCGAAGATCGACTGCCGCCGATCGCTGCCGGTCCCACCCAGATCCATCAACTGGTTCTCAATCTCGCGACCAATGCCGCTTACGCGATCGGCGATCACCCAGGCTCGATCGAGATCGCTGTCAAGACGATGCATCCAGAGCACGATCTGATCGCGAGGACGCCCGATCTGCACGCAGGCCGCTACGTTCATTTCTGCCTCAGCGACAATGGCAGCGGGATGAACGCGGCGACGCAAGCGCGTATCTTCGATCCGTTCTTCACCACCAAGCCGGTTGGCAGCGGCACCGGACTGGGCTTGTCGATCGTGCACGGCATCATGAAGAGTCACGGCGGCGCGATCGGCGTGTACAGCGCATTGGGCAAAGGCACCACGTTTCACCTCTACTTTCCCGCGCTCGCGCAGACTGGCAGCGCGCAGCTGCGGCCTGCGAAAATAACGTCGCCCGGGGCCGGCCAACGAATCCTGTTCGTGGACGACGAAGAGCCGCTGACGCTTCTCGCGCAACGCATCCTGCCGCGGCTCGGTTATGCGGTGTCTACGTATTGCGAGCCGGAACGCGCACTGCAAGCGTTCCGCGCGAACCCGGAACAATTCGATGCGGTGGTAACCGATCTCTCGATGCCCGGCATGTCCGGCTTCGAGCTGGCGCGTGGGCTGCTCGCCATTCGGCCGGACATACCGATACTCATGATGTCGGGTTATCTGCGTCCCGCGGACCAGGTCACCGCCGCGGAGCTGAACATCCGCGATCTTATTCTCAAGCCCAACGCATTCGAAGATCTAGAGCTGGCGTTGACCCGTCTGTTCGGCGATGGCGGCAAAACGGCAACGTAGACAACAACTGTCCGGTCGCACTGCAACGCCCCGACATCGCGCCCGGGCCTTCACGTTTGCATTTTGCGTGCGTTCAAACGTCAGCCCCTCGAATCGCTCGAGCCGCGGGGGCTTACTTCAGTAGCCAGGCGGGCCGTATCCACACGGGCGTATAAGACGCCCTTGCCCTAAGCAGGTAAGCTATGGCCATCGGATTGATTGAACGACATATGTTGAACGACATCGGCGCCGGGCCGCATCACATCATTATCCGATCGGCCCTGGCCTAGAACAGCACGGAGGACAATCTCATGGCAACGAACATCAGCAAAGACCCGAACAAGCTCAGATCGCGGCAGTGGTTCGACAACCCGAGCAATCCGGACATGACCGCGCTCTATCTCGAGCGCTACATGAATTGGGGACTGAAGCGCGAGGAGCTGCAGGCGGGCAAGCCGATTATCGGCATCGCACAATCGGGCTCGGATTTATCACCCTGTAATCGCCACCATCTGGTGCTGGCCGAGCGCATCCGCGAAGGCATTCGCGAAGCCGGCGGCATCGCATTCGAATTTCCCGTGCATCCGATTCAGGAAACGGGAAAGCGGCCGACCGCCTCGCTCGATCGCAATCTCTGCTATCTCGGGCTGGTTGAGATTTTGTACGGCTACTTCATCGATGGCGTTGTGCTCACTACTGGCTGCGATAAAACCACTCCGGCACAGCTCATGGCTGCGGCGACGGTCGACATTCCCGCCATCGTGTTGTCCGGCGGTCCGATGCTGAACGGCT
>JBDTMS010000614.1:0-3374 GCA_039934195.1 Betaproteobacteria bacterium | reverse complement strand
TCATGGATTTCAAGCCGACCCAGCAGCCCGAATAGCGCGACAGTGCCCAGCCGAAAATGCCGTAGTCGAGTAGCTCCTGAATGCCGGCAGGATTCAAAATCGGAATCATCGCGTCGACCATCGCGAATTCGCTTTGATGCGCGGTGGTAGACGACTCGCAGGTGTGATCGTCGCCCATCAGCACCAGCACCCCGCCGAGCGGATGTGTGCCGGCTAGGTTACCGTGCCGAAATGCATCGCCGGTGCGATCGACGCCGGGGCCCTTGCCATACCAGATGGCAAACACCCCGTCATATTTGTTCTCACCGTGGAAATGCACCTGCTGCGTGCCCCAGATCGCGGTTGCAGCCAGGTCTTCGTTGACGCCGGGCTGGAATACGATGTTGTGCGCCTGCAGAAACTTCTTGGCGCTCCAGAGCTGCTGATCGTAGCCGCCCAGCGGACTGCCACGATAACCGGAAACATAACCTGCCGTGTCGAAGCCCGCGTTCAGGTCGCGCTGGTGCTGCATCATCGGCAAGCGCACAAGCGCCTGTGTGCCGGTGATGAAGATGCGTCCGGTCTCTAGTGTGTATTTATCTTCCAGAGCTGTATTACGAAGGGTCATGGGAAGCGTGTCCGGCGATTGAAGCTGATCGATTCCGTTACATAAATAAGACGTACGAGCGATGAGCGATCTGGGAATTGTAGTCGTTCATACTGCCACAGATTGGCGGCGGCATGCAGAGCGACGCACAGCGCAATTCGCTCGCGCGCCAGCAGGTTAGTATCGGTCCAGCGGCGCGAGCGCATGTGCGCTCGCAGGCTAGAACGGGATGTCGTCGTCGAGGTCGTCGAAGTTCGTCGGCTTCTTGCCGGCGGGTTTTTCCGAGGCGCCGCTCGCCATGCCGTGCGGTTCGGGTTCGCCCCGCGACATCGGCTCGCTCGACGGTCCACCTGTGCCGCGGCCACCCAGCATCTGCATACGATCGCCACGCACCTCGGTGGTGAAGCGCTCGTTGCCGTCTTTGTCGGTCCACTTGCGCGTCTGCAGGCGGCCCTCGACGTAGATCTGGCTGCCTTTCTTCAGATACTCGCCGCAGATCTCGGCTTGCCGCCCGAAGAAGGCGACGCGATGCCATTCGGTCTGCTCCTGCGGGTCGCCGCTCTTGTCTTTCCACTTTTCAGTAGTCGCGAGATTCAGCGTTGCGACCGCATCGCCGCTCGGCATGTAGCGAATTTCCGGGTCGCGTCCCAGGTTGCCAATCAAAATTACCTTGTTGATCGAAGCCATATCATGTCTCCCCTGCGATGAGCTCGAGCACGCTCTGTTCGTCGAATTTTGCGTTGTCTACCTTCAAATGGGCCACCCCGTCCGCGGCCTGGACCAGCGCCTCGCGCACCCCAACCACGCCGGCGAGCCGACGCGACAAACCATCGGCGCGTCTGGCGTCCATCGGCGGCAAAGGATAAGTCCGCGTACCCATAACCAGCGGACCGCGCATGCCTGCGGCCAGCAACAGCCAGATGCCCGTGAGCGCAGCCGCGAACCCGAACACCCATCCAGCTCCGAAGTGTTGCGACACGATACCTCCAGCAGCGGCACCGGCAAAGGTGCCGACATATTGAATGCTGCTGTAGACCCCCACTGCCGATCCCTTGGCGCCGGGAGGCGCCGCGCGCGAGATCAGCGATGGCAGGCTGGCTTCCAGGAAGTTGAAGCCGGTGAAGTACAAAATCAAGCAGACGGCGATCCCCGTGATCGTCGTTGCAAACAGCACCAGGGCGAGCTGGGTTGCCAGCAACAGCGCAACCGACGCGACGAATGCGGCTTTCTGGTGGCCGCCGCGCTCGGCCCACATCAACGGCAGAATCATCAGAATGATCGAGCCGACCATGACCGGCAGATAGACCTGCCAGTGACTAGCGGCCGCCAGTCCGGCGCCGCGCAATTGAAACGGCACCACCACGAATAGCGCCATCAGTCCGGCGTGTAAGGCGAAAATCCCGTAGTTCAGCCGTTTGAGATCGGGATGTCGAAGCAACGCGACCAGGCGCGTGTCATCCGTGTTCTCGACCTTGGCCGCAGCGCGCGAGACGTCCGGAATAACCCAGCGCACCACTGCGATGGCACTGAGGGCCAAGACGCCGGTCATTGCGAACACGCCGGGTACGCCGATCCACTGATTCAAGATCGGTCCTGCGATCATCGACAACGCGAAGGTCGCACCGATCGTGATCCCGATGATGGCCATCGCCTTGGTACGCTGCTGGTCACGTGTCAGATCGGCCGCGAGCGCAATGACGGCGGCGGAAATCGCGCCGCTACCCTGGATAACCCGGCCGACAATGACCATATAGATGTCCTGCGCAATCGCAGCGATGAAGCTGCCCGCAGCAAAGATCACCAATCCCAGATAGATCGTGCGTTTGCGGCCCCAATGGTCGGACAGCGTGCCGAACGGGATCTGCAGAATCGCCTGCGTCAAACCGTAGGCGCCTAGCGCTAAGCCGATCAACGTGTGATCGCTGCCGCCCGGAAGCTGCTCCGCATACAGCGAGAAGATCGGCAGGATGATGAACATCCCGAGCATGCGCAGGCCGTAAATTCCGGCGAGGCCGAAGCTTGCGCGCAGCTCGCCGGCAGTCATGGAGTCTTTTGCACGCATGCTACGGGAGGCGGGGGAGCGGATTGGGAAACATCTCTAGCGTGCAGTATATTAGCAGGTTGTCTATTTTTTCTAAGTGGCCATGGATTTCATTCGAGTACGCGGTGCGCGCACCCACAATCTGAAGAATGTGACGCTGGATTTACCGCGCGAGCAGTTGATCGTGATCACCGGTCTGTCGGGGTCGGGCAAATCATCGCTCGCGTTCGACACGCTATATGCCGAGGGCCAGCGTCGCTACGTCGAATCGTTGTCGGCGTACGCGCGCCAGTTTCTCCAGCTCATGGAGAAACCCGACGTCGATCTGATCGAAGGGTTGTCGCCGGCAATCGCGATCGAGCAGAAAGCCACCAGCCACAATCCGCGCTCGACCGTCGGCACGGTCACCGAAATCCACGATTATCTGCGCCTGCTGTTCGCGCGTGTCGGCGATCCGTATTGTCCGGATCACAACATCCGGCTGCAATCGCAAAGCGTCGCGCAGATGGTCGATCACGCTTTGCAACTGCGAGAAGACACGCGCCTGATGATTCTCGCGCCGCTGGTAGTCGATCGCAAAGGCGAGCAGCAGGAGCTGGTCGACGATCTGCGCAGCCAGGGCTTCGTGCGTTTGCGCATCGATGGCGAAGTCCATGACATCGACAATCTGCCGAAGCTTGCGAAAACTAAAAAGCACACGATCGAAGTCGTGGTCGATCGCCTCAAAGTGCGCGAGGATGTGAAGCA
>JBDTMS010000613.1:0-3385 GCA_039934195.1 Betaproteobacteria bacterium | reverse complement strand
CGACCGGAGTCGACAACCCGCTCGCCATTTCGCGATGCGTCTGCGACTCGGTCGTGCGAGCACCGATGGCACTCCAGGTGATGAGATCTGACAGGTATTGCGGGCTGATCGGGTCAAGCGCTTCGGTGCCGGCCGGCAATCCAAGCTCGTTGATATCGAGAAGCAGCTTGCGCGCGAGCCGCAGCCCGGTCTCGATGTCGAATGAATCGTTCATGTGCGGATCGTTGATCAAGCCCTTCCAACCCGTGGTCGTGCGCGGCTTCTCGAAGTAGACCCGCATCACGATGTAGAGCGTATCTGCGAGCTCTTCCGACAACCGCTTGAGACGCTGCGCATAGTCGAGCGCAGCCGCGGGGTCGTGGATCGAGCAGGGACCAACCACCACCATAAACCGGTGATCTTTACGATCCAGGATGCGCTCCACCGCGAACCGGCCGTCGAGCACGGTCCTCTGAGCGGCAGGCGTCATCGGGACATGCTCTTTCACCTGATCCGGCGTAAGCAGCACATCTTGCGATACGACGTTGACGTTGTAGATGCGCTTGTCGTCCATGGCTTTGATCTTCGAAATGAATGGCTTGCTGCGTTCGAGGGAGCCGGCCATTGTACGCGAGCGCTTTGCCGGGGAAAAGTCGACCGGCCGGCTGGCTCAAGACTCACCGCCTGACGCCGATATCGTTGAGATTCACCGCGTTATCCCGAGGCTGCAATGAAGCGCTGTTCCATCTGGTTTTCTGCTCTGCTTGTTTCCGCGTCTGGACCGGCGCTCGCGGTCAAGTGGACGACGATCTCGGAAGGCGCGACGCGGGCGGTTTATCTCGACAGCGATAGCCTGCAGCGAAGCGGCCCGGACGTACGCGTTTGGACACGAGAAACGTTCACCGACGAGCAGCGCTCCCCGCATACGGGTGCACTGTACTTCAGCTCGAATGCGCTGCTGCGGTTCGATTGCGCCAAACGCAGCAGCGTTCCGATGTTGCGGATCTTCTACGGCAGCGACGGTACCGAGCTTCGCCGTATCAACCTGGATGCGGTAGAACTGCCCTCGACGGTCGCCCCGGGATCGATACAGGAACGTCTGCTCGAGCGTGCGTGCGTGGTCCTTGCAAATAGGCCGGTACCGGCGCCGATCAAAGCCGCACTGGCAAATTTCAAATCGAAGAGCGAGCCGCCGGCACTGCCTGGCGCCGCGAGCACGCCGCTCGACGGCAAGGCTGCGAAAGACACTGCGAAGCCGGCGGCAGAATTGCCCACGGAAGTAGTCAAGCCGTTGGCAGAAGCGCCCAAACCGGTAGTGGAGGAGAAATCGGAAACGCGCGCGAAAATCGCACCGATTGCACAGATCGCACCGTCGTCCAAGATTTCGAAAGTAAAGTTCACGCAACGCAAGGTCGAGAATCCAGAGCTGCAAATAATCCGCATCCGCGAGCAAATCAAGCTTGCCGCCGCCGGTAAGCGCAAGGTGGCGGTCAGGGCCGAAAAGGCGCCCGAGATCCCCGAGATACACTGGAGCTATCAAGGCGCCGGTGCACCGCAAACATGGGGCGATCTCAAGCCGGACTATGCCGCATGCCGCACCGGCAGGCGGCAATCGCCGATCGACATTCAGGATGGCGCCAAGCTCGAGCTCGAGCCGATCAAGTTCGATTACAAGCCGGTGCCGCTGCGAATCATCGACAACGGCCACACGGTGCAGGTGAACTATCCGGAAGGCAACTCGATCATGGTCGCCGGCGTGCGCTACGATTTGCGCCAGCTGCATTTCCACCGTCCAAGCGAGGAGCGGATCAACGGCAAGGTCTACGACATGGTGGTGCATCTGGTCCACCAAAGCGCCGAGGGGCGCTACGCGGTGGTTGCCATCGTCATGGAGATGGGCGCATCGAATCCGTTCATCGCATCCCTGTGGCCGCACCTGCCGCTCGAAGCCGGCCGCGAGTTGGCTCTGCCCGATGTGACGATCGACCTCAACACGCTGCTGCCGGAGCCGCGCACTTACTTCGCCTACATGGGTTCGTTGACGACCCCGCCGTGTACCGAAGGCGTGCTGTGGCTGGTGCTGAAAACCCCGGTCAGCGTATCGAACGATCAGGTCGGCGTGTTCGGCAAGCTCTACAGCATGAACGCGCGGCCGGTGCAACCGGCGAACGGCCGTCTCATCAAAGAATCTCTGTAGGCACGCTAGGCAACAATTCCGCGCGCTGGATCTCGAAGTAAGGCAGCGCTTCTGCGAAGCGGCGCCGGACGCCGCCCGTGTTTTTTTGCGCAGAACGATCAGCCGCGCGCTTACTAACCCGCGCCACCGACACCGAACCTAGCGCTACTTCACCTTCGAGTAAGAGGTCGGTGCCAGAAACATGTTTTCGATCCGCGCGACCAGCACGCCGTTCTTTTCTGTTTCACCGCGTTTCTCGATCCATTCCGGATCGGTCATGAACGCATTCCATTTCTGTTCGCGCTCGGCCATATCTTTCCACTCGAGCAAATAGTAGAGATCCATGTTGTTAGGTCCGACCAGCGTCGTCCAGAAGCCGGCCTGACGGATGCCGTGTTTGTCCCAGAGCTTGGTCGTAATTGTCTCGAAGCGCTTGTTGAGATCGGGCAGCCGGCCGGGCATGGCGTGATAGATGCGCAATTCGTGCATTGCAGTCTCCTGTCTGGATGTCGATGGCAAAACTTGGGCGGGCCAGTATGCCAGAGGTGTGCACCGCTCGTGGTCGTGGGCCCCTCGCGCCGGTAGAATGCAGAGATGTGCGGTCGCTACGAAGTCCATTCTCCCGTCGAAGAAATCGCGCGTCAGTTCGACGCGACCTTGATCGATCCCGTCGAGGATCTGCCGCCGCGCTACAACGTTGCGCCTTCGCTCAAAGTCCCGGTCGTGCGTTTTCGCCATGAGCGGCGCGAGCTCGCCGCACTGAGCTGGGGCCTGCTGCCGAGCTGGGCAAAGAATCCGAAGATGCAGCGCCCGATCAATGCGCGGGCGGAAACGTTGTTCGACAAGCCGTCGTTTCGCAACGCGATCGCGCGGCGCCGCTGTTTAATTCCAGCCGATGGCTTCTACGAATGGCAGGAGCGCGCGAGTGGCAAACAGCCGTGGCACATCTCGATGATCGACAAGCGCACATTCGCATTCGGGGGCATCTGGGAATATTGGGCACAGGCGGACGTGCCGCCGGTATTGAGTTGCGCGATCATCGTGACGCAAGCCAATGCGCTGCTTGCGAAAATACACGAGCGCATGCCGGTGATCATCGCGCGCGAAGATTACGAGCGGTGGCTGGACCCGGAGCTGAGCGATCCGACTGAGATTCAGAAGATGCTCGTGCCGTATCCGGCAGACGAGATGCAGGCGTATCCGGTCGGACTGCAGATCAACAACGCGCGC
>JBDTMS010000612.1:0-3394 GCA_039934195.1 Betaproteobacteria bacterium | reverse complement strand
TTCAGCAACCCACCAAAGTGCCCACACCTATCGGTTGTATATTTTTAAAGAGCGACGTCGGGTGTCCGACGAGAGGGGCGCATTATACAGAGCGGCACGCGGGAATCAAGCGCACAGCTCTAACTTTTTCGAGTAGTCGTTTAGCTTGCTTTCGCACTGCCACTTATCTCTTGATTCGTCAGCGCGAAACGGCGGTATCACACCAGATTTATGCGAGCGAACTTTCGCTTGCCTACTTGAACTATAAATTCCTGTGAGCCACTCAGCGCAAGTGCTTTATCGCTCACGCGCTCGCCATTAATCCGCACGCCGCCTTGTTCGATCAAGCGCATCGCGTCCGAGCTACTTGACGTTAAGCCGACTCGCTTGAGTACTTGCGACAACAAGATAGGTTGTCCGCTCATCGGTACTGTGTACGCAGGCATATTTTCAGGGATCTCGCCTTGCCGGAACCGCGCTTGGAAATCAGCGTACGCTTTCTCGGCCGCGTTCGCGTCATGAAAGCGCGCCACGATTTCCTTCGCAAAACCGACTTTGATGTCCTTCGGGTTCCGACCGTTATCTACATCCGTTTTCCACTTATCGACAATGCTCAGCGGTTCGAATGACAGCAGCTCAATATAACGCCACATTAGATCGTCTGAAATCGACATCAACTTGCCGAAGATCTCTGCGGGCGGTTCGTCGATGCCTATGTAGTTACCCAGCGACTTGGACATCTTGTTGACGCCATCGAGTCCTTCCAACAGGGGCATCGTCAGAATGCATTGGGGCGCTTGGCCGTAGTGCTTTTGCAGTTCGCGCCCGACCAGCAAGTTAAACTTCTGATCGGTGCCGCCAAGCTCAATGTCGGATCGCAGGGCAACAGAATCGTACCCCTGTACTAAGGGATACAAAAACTCATGAATCGCAATCGGCTGATTTCCACGATAGCGCTTCCCGAAATCATCACGCTCGAGCATGCGAGCCACAGTGTGTTTCCCTGCAAGTCGAATGAGGTCGGCGGCGGCCATCGAATCGAACCACGTAGAGTTAAAAGCGACCTCAGTCCGAGTCGGATCCAGTATCTTGAAGACTTGCTCGCGGTAGGTCTTTGCGTTGTTCTCGATTTGCTCCCTCGTGAGCGCTGGACGCGTTGCGTTCTTACCGGTCGGGTCTCCAATCATTCCGGTGAAATCGCCAATCAGAAAAATAACTTGATGCCCGAGCTCCTGAAACTGGCGCATCTTATTCAGCAACACGGTATGACCGATATGCAGATCGGGCGCAGTCGGATCAAAACCTGCCTTCACGCGCAGCAAGCGACCTGACGCTAATCTTTCAACGATTTCCTGCTCGACCAGAAGCTCGTCGCAACCGCGTTTGATTATCCTAAGGCTTTCCTGAACATCTACCATCGGTTCCTCAAAGACGCCTCCCATACTGACGGCGTGGTGGGAATTGCAAGCAAAGCTAGGAGCACGACGCCGAGCTCATGCCGGTAACGCGAGCTGTGGAATTCTGCTAACCTTCGACGCGAAAGCGCTAATAATGACTCCAGAAAAGAACGCGATTCTAGCCGAAAAGGCACGCGGCTCAAGCATGTCGCACCGGAGACCAACACCCGCGGCACGCTGGATAGCTGCACTGATGGCGATACCATTACTAGGGGTCGTGGCGGCGTTCGCCATCGCGCCAGGCACCGCCACCGAAACCGTGCTCGTGCATCGCATCCTGGAAGAGGTGCCGATTGCGCTGCCCGCACCAGACGCCGAGACATCGGCTATTCAGTACTGGCGAGAAGAACGAATCCAGCGCGGCGACACCATCGGCTCGCTCCTCTCCAGACTGCATATCACCGATACCAAAGCCGCGAACTATCTTCGTAATGCTGGCAAAGCACGCGCGCTATATCAGCTGGTCCCGGGCCGTTCGGTTCGAACGGTAACGAACGCAGACGGCACTATGGTCACGTTGCGTTATATAAACAATGACGGGACCGAGCTTGTCGTCGAGCGTCGCGGCGATGACTTCTTCACCCGGGAGGACGCACTGACCGGAGACCATCATTTGCTGATGAGTTCCGGCGAAATCAAAACTTCGTTGTTCTCTGCTACAGACGATGCCGGCTTGAGCGATGCCGTTGCGATTCAGCTTGCTGACATTTTCTCAAGTGAGGTGGATTTTCATCGAGGGCTTCGGGCCGGCGATCGCTTTTCAGTGGTTTTCGAAGGCTTCTACAGCAACGGGGAGTTGGTCCGCACTGGCCGCATCGTAGCGGCCGAATTTATCAACGCCGGGCGCTCTTATCGAGCCGTGTATTTCCAGGATGCCGCTGGCCGAGGCGGCTACTACACGCCCGATGGCAAAAGTATGCGCAAGTCATTCCTGCGCTCGCCTTTGGAATTCTCACGAATTAGCTCCGGATTTTCGCTTTCCCGATTCCATCCCGTGTTGCAGACGTGGCGCGCACATAAGGGTGTGGATTATGCCGCCCCCACCGGTACTCGCGTTAAAGCGACGGCAGATGGAATTGTGGAGCAGGTCGGTCGGCAGGGGGGCTACGGTAATCTTGTCGTTATTCGACATAGCAATGGTTACAGCACGGCATACGGCCATCTGTCCGCTTTTGCTGGTGGAATGCATGCAGGGCAGCGGATTATGCAGAGCGACGTTATCGGATTCGTTGGAAGCTCGGGACTGGCGACCGGCCCGCATCTACACTACGAATTTCGCGTGAACGGAATTTATCAAAACCCGCTGAAGGCAGGCGCTGCGCCGGGACTGCCCATTACGATTCAGATTCAAGCGGCCTTTGAGCAGCGCTCACGTCCACTGTTGTCACAGCTAGACCTAGTTCGTGGAATTAATCTGGCGGTGCTTAACTAACAGCGGCTTCGCTCATCGATAAAAAAGGGGCATGCATGCCCCTTTTTTATCGGATTTAGAAATTTTGAACTATGAGGAGAAAGATGACCCACAACCGCAGGTTGAAGTGGCATTTGGATTTTTGATCACAAATTGCGCGCCTTCGATACCTTCCTGATAATCGATTTCCGCGCCTGCCAGGTATTGGAAACTCATCGGGTCGATGAGCAGCGTGACGCCATTTTTGACCAGCGAAGTGTCCTCGTCGTTGGTCGCCTCGTCGAACGTGAACCCGTATTGGAAGCCCGAACATCCGCCACCGGTCACGAATACTCGCAGCTTGAGTCCGGGATTACCTTCCTCGTCGATCAGCTCTTTCACTTTACCCGCAGCGGCGTCGGTAAAAACTAGAGGTGCAGGCAGATCGCTTACGGCGTTCATCGCTCTTGACTCCTGAATACAGATCGGACGTTATCGTCTAAGGGAAATTATCTTCCCTGCGAGATATTGGGTCAATCGACCGAAAATCAATCGCTGGGTACGGGAC
>JBDTMS010000611.1:0-3398 GCA_039934195.1 Betaproteobacteria bacterium | reverse complement strand
TGCGCGTCGGCGTATGCACTTCCCTTCAGTAGTTGATGGATGGACAACTGCACGCAGATAATCTTCAAGAGTGCGAATGCCTTCGATGCTCGGTACGCCTTGCGCTGGGTGATCAACCTGCGAGGCGCGGTGGTGCGGGTGATGGACTTGTCGGCCCGCTTCGGGAAGCCGTCGGCGCAAATCACCAAGCGCACTTGCATCGTCATAGTCGAGATCGAAGCCAACGACGGCCATCAGGACATCGGCGTGATCGTCGATGCGGTAAACGAGGTGCTGGACATCCCGGCCTCCGAGATCGAACCGGCACCGGCGTTCGGCGCGAAGATCCGCAGCGACTTCATCAGCGGAATGGGCAAGGTCGATGGCAAGTTCGTCATCGCTCTCAATCTCGATCACGTGTTATCGACAAGCGAGTTGAACTCGCTCGCCGAGCTTGATGGCGAAGCGCTGGCGCAGGATGCGGGAGCGCGCTGATGTACAACGCAATCCGAGTGTGCGCCCAGGATCAGCTTGACCGACCAGGACTTCACGAAGTTTCAGCGCTTCATCTTCGACGCAGCCGACATCACGCTGTCGTCGGCGAAGAAAGCGCCAGTGAGCGGACGCCTCGGAAAACGTCTCCAACCCTGCGGATTGGACAGCTCCGGCGCGTATTTCGAGTTCCTCGCCAGTGGCAATGCGCCTGCCGGAGTGGAGACGGCGATCGATCTATTGACCACTAACGAGAGTAACTTTTTTCGCGAGCCGAAACACTTCGATCTACTGCGTAAACATGCGTTGGCCAGCAAAGGCCCGCAGTCGTTTCGAGTATGGAGCGCAGCCAGCTCGACCGGTGAAGACGCCTACAGCATCGCGATGGTGGAGTCCGCGCCTTCGTCGAAAAAGTGCGCACGTCCGCGGGTCCTTGATGACAGCCGCACATCTATTAAGGCGTCGTACTGTCTCAGTTCACCGTGCATCGTGTTGGACGATTTCGCCAAGCAGATTCAACTTTCGATCGCACCGATTGCATAACAAGAGACGCTGTCTGTTCTCACCAACGGCTTCTGCCGAATCGATCGTTGCCAAGAAACGTATAGAAAATCCCGACCGTCGCTCGGCTTTGCGTTCTGTTGCCGAGATCGGGAAATTCCGCGTCGCGCCGAGACAGTTGATATCTGACCGAGACGGCGTGTTGCCGGTAGACGCGCCACGTGAGCGCTGCTTCGGTCCGCAGAATATTATCGTGGCCGCCGCGCGTGCCCGCCGACAGCTTGCTCACGAAGTATTCGCGACCGGTCAGATCCAACGATGCGCGATCACCCATGATGAGCCGCAACGCGAGCAATCCTTCGGGCGCGACGCCGTAGTGATTTGCCTTTTCGTTTGCGATGCCGTTGATGGTGCTGACTGTGGCATAGCCGACGCCGACGAGAGCCGACCCTTGCAGCGCGAGCAGATTGGATAACTGCCACTCGGCCGTGGTACCTAGCGATAACGCGGTGCTGGCTAACCGAAATATCTGCGGCGCCATGTAATCGTAACTGCCGTACAGGCCCCATATCCCGCGATAATTATTGCCGACGTCGTAATCCGTTCCCAGCAACAGCCCGCGCGTCAGTACACTGTCGAGTCCGACCGCGCTTGAACCCGTCCCCTGAAAGCTGAAGTAATCGAAAGGACGGTTGTAGGTGTAGCCCGGCTCACCGGGCAAACCGTACTCCAACGCGAAATCCGCCACCGCCTCGCTGCGTTTGAGCTTAGTCGATGTGCCGGGCTGGCTTTGCGTCGCCGATTGAACGCCGACTTGCAGGCGGCTGTAATAGATCGGCTCGTTGCTCGGAAATATTCCGTCGAATCGATTGCCGAACGCAAGCCGATTGAAACCGACCGGCGGAGAGATTGCCGCAGCGCCTGCCTCGCGCCAAAACTTTGGAAGGTTGCTTCGCTCGAGCCACAGGTTCGACATGCGGAACAGCGCTTCGCCGAGAAAGCTGCCGCCGATTCCTGTCGAGACCTGGTCGTTTCTCGATGGCGCCGTTGCTTCGCCCGCGATTTCCCACGAGGCACTGGCGACAAAGGTATAGCCGAGGCTTTCCCAATAGCTCAAGCCGGACGCCCTGGCGAAGCCGTGATACAATGAGCCCTGATACGGGTGACCGAGCTGATTAACGGTGAACGTGTCGCTGTCGACCACCCAATTGCTGCGCAGGTTATGTTCGATCGTCGAGAAGTTACTGTTGAAGTCGCAACAGCCGTAATGGACGCGATCGAATACATTCAACAGCGTGTCGAAGCCCAAGATCTCGAGCGCCGGTATTGCGTAGCTTTTCTCGGTTCCCCATTGCGGTGTTGATCCAAGCGAGCCGCCGGTATCGACTGCGCCTGCAGATGAGTCATCGCCCTGTGCGAGCAACCATCGTTGGTCCATGACGAGCCTGGCCTTTGTCTCGGCGGGCAGCGGGTTCGTAGCGCCACCGACACCAGTCGATAAGGCTCGAACGGCTGCGCTTGGCATACCGCGGACGTCGAAGGCGGCGAACGATTGAGCAGGCGCCATGGATGCAAGCACGCTCATCAGAACACCGATCATGCAGAGGCCTTCGGGTGAGGCCGGCGTCCTCAATGTTGAGCTCGATCCGCCAATGCCTGCGAGGGTAGTTGCGGGGCGTGCGGTTGCTGCGCGCATGGATGAACCCCCCTTATGCACCGCGCATATTAACCGCCGCCAGGTCGGTCCTGGGCGTGCGCCGGTTCTGGCCTGCGAACCCATAGCCAGCGAATACACATCGACCCTCAACGACGGCTTCTGCGGATCGATTTCCCACGCAGTATACAAGGTTCCAACAGCCGCTCAGGTTTGCGCTCTGTCTTCGAGACGGTGAATTGCATTACGCCGCGACAGCTGATATCTGACCCAGACGGTGCTGGCGATGAACGCGCTACGGAAATGGTGGCTCAGTCCGCAAAATGTTTCGAAGCGGAAGCCGTTTTCAATCGAGCGCCGCTTCACCGATCTTGCCCTCGCGCTCGCCTTACAACCGATGGCTTGTTGCAAACGGCAGCGATCAGCGCGCTAACCGAGCCACCCTAACGTCCGTGACGAAATCCAGCGCGGCTGCAGCCTGGAATGCTGTGCTCTGGGCGCAATGAGATGAACATTTCGAAAGCTCAGCTCTCTTTGCTCGCCGCTCGACTTGCACCAGAGCCTTCCATAGCACTTGAACTTATTCAAGCGGCGGAAGGCCCGGATCAATCTCTAATAAAGAGGACCGATAGCGTGTGCGCAGGGGCATTAGACGAAGAAGAGGCTTGGGTTGTGTAAAGCAGTTGCACTACGCGGTAAGGTTATGCCCTATGGACGAGATTTGCCTTTACATTGATCTTCGGGCGCACGAGAAAAATGGCGGACGCGAATA
>JBDTMS010000610.1:0-3401 GCA_039934195.1 Betaproteobacteria bacterium | reverse complement strand
TCTGCGTGGTCTTGTCTGCGTGCGGGCCCACGCCGCTGAACTATCTCAGCGCCTCCGGTCCTGCAAGCCGCTCGATTCTCCAGCTCACGTGGGGATTGACCGCCGTGTCGAGCGCGGTCGTGGTGATCGTTACGGCGCTATTGCTATAGGCGATTTTTCGTCCGCGCGCCGACACCGGTCTCGCGGCGAGTGTGGGCTCGCCCCACGCTCGGCATTGTGTTCCTCGGCGTGTCGACGACAGTGGGCGCGGTCAACTTCATCGTTTCCCTAATGCGCACGCGCGCGCCGGGGATGTCGGTCAATCGCCTGCCGATCATGGTGTGGGGGACTTTGACGGCGTCGGTCGCAAATATTTTTGCGGTGCCGGCGGTGTCGCTCGCATGCGTGCTGCTCTGGCTCGACCGCAACTTGCAAACGCAATTCTTCAGCATCGAAGGCGGCGGCCATCCGCTGCTCTGGCAGCATCTGTTCTGGATGTTCGGACATCCCTGGGTGTACGCGCTGGTGTTGCCGGCAATGGGCATCGTGTCGGATGCGCTGCCGGTGTTCTGCCGGCGTCCGCTGGTCGGCTACACAGCAGTGGTCCTCGGCACCGTCGGTACGATGTTGCTCGGGTTCGGTGTCTGGTTGCATCACATGTTCGCGACCGGCCTGCCGCCGCTCGCGTTGTCGTTCTTCGGCGCGGCCAGCATGATCATCGCGGTGCCCAGCGCGATCGCCGTGTTCGCGTGGATCGCGACCATCTACACCGGGCGGCCGGTGTTCAAAACGCCGTTTCTGTTTTTCGCCGGGTTCGTTGTGCTGTTCGTAATCGGCGGTGTGTCCGGCTTCATGACCGGTGCGGTGCCGCTCGACTGGCAACTGACCGATACCTATTTCGTCGTCGCGCACCTCCATTACGTGTTGCTGGGTATCAACGTGTTCCCGGTGATCGGGGGTTTGTATTTCTGGTTTCCGAAAATGAGCGGACGGATGCTGAACGAGCGGTTGGGAAAATGGAATTTCTACACGATGTTCATCGGCTTCAACGTCGCTTTCTTCCCGATGCATATCGCCGGGCTGATGGGCATGCCGCGCAGGATCTATACATACTCGGATTATCTGGGACTCGATACGGTGAATCTGATCACATCGATCGGCGCGTTCGTGTTTGCCATCGGGGTGGTGCTATTCGCGATCAACGTGCTGCGCAGTCTGCGCAACGGCGAGCGCGCGGGAAATAACCCGTGGGATGCGCCGACCCTGGAGTGGTCGGTGTCGTCGCCGCCGCCGCCGCCGTATAACTTCTTGACGATACCGATCGCCGCCAGCCGCCATCCGCTTTGGGAAGATCGTCTGCCGGAAAACGAGAACGATGGACGCAGCCGGCTGCACAGCGACGTCGTACTCGATGAAGGTCGCGAGACCATCGCGACTTCGGTGCTCGACGCCGATCCCGATGCAGTGTTGAAAATGCCGGAAGACAGCATGCTGCCGTTCTGGTTTGCGCTGATCCTCGCAGTGTTGTTCTTCGCGCTGCTCGGTCATCTGTGGTGGCTCGCGCTGCTCGCCTTCGCGGGCAGCGTCGCATCGACGGTGCTCTGGCTGCAGCCGCGTTCGTCCAGTCGAGAACTTACTTGGGCGAGAATACCGGGCAGCAGCTCGGCAAAGGCGGCCGACGAAAATGCCGGGTAGCGCCAGCGCCGCAGCGATTCGGCGCCTGCCGGTGGCGCCGCAGAATGCACGCGCTTCGGGATGGTGGGGCATGGTGATGCTGATCGTCACCGGCGGCGCGCTGTTCGCGTAACTGCTGTTCAGCTATTACTACTTGGCGGCGCAAACGCCCAGGCGCTGGCCGCCGGATGGGCCGCTGCCGCTCGGCATCGCATCCGGCAACACCGCGCTGCTGCTCATCAGCAGTGTCGCGGTGATCTTTGCCGAACGCGCGCTTGAAAAAAGTCGACGCAAAACGTTTCTAGCCCGGCAGGCATTCGCGGTCGTGCTGGGAACTGTGTTCGTCGCCGTGCAGCTATCGGAATGGCGCACCAAACCATTCAGCGTGTCGCAGCATGCGTTCGGCTCACTGTATTACGTGATCACCGGATTCCATATGGCACACGTAACGGTCGGGTTGTTCTTTCTCGTTGCGGTGTGGTTTTGGACGCGACGCGGTACGTACGATGCACGTCAGCATCTCGGCGTCACCGTCAGCGGTTATTACTGGCACTTCGTCGATGTGGTGTGGCTGGCGGTTTTTTTCAGCTTGTATATCTATCCGCGGATGCTATGAGCGCAGATGCAGATATCAGCGCCGAGAGCAGCGCACACCCAGCGCCGCATCGGGCCAGGGTGTCGGGTTGGCTGCTGGCGTTCGGTCTGATCGGTGCGCCGGCCGCCTGGTTGACGCAGAACGTGTTCAGCTACGGGGCCGCCAGCTACGCCTGTTTTCCGCATGACGTGCCGCTGCCGGGTCCGAGTGCCGCGCTGTCGCGGCTGCTGGTGCTCGCGACAGTTATCGCGATAGCGATCGGCGTCGCCGGCTTGTTTGCGGCGCTGCAGGGGTGGCGAGCGACGCGAGAGGAAAAGTCCGGCTCAGGCCATCACGCGCTTGCAGTCGGCGAGGGACGAACGCGTTTTCTTGCATTGAGCGGCATACTGACGAGCGCGATGTTCTTGATCGCCGTTGCGTTCAGCGCGGTGACGTTATTCGTCTCGCCGAGTTGTTACTGATCGTGCTGCTACGAATCCCGTGCTGCGAATCCAGTTGCTACAAATCGTGGGCTACGAGTCCGGCGGAATCGTTGCTGCACACTAGGTGATGCTTTCCGGTTTGAGAAGTCCGCGCTCTAGCAACTCGCCGAATGCCGTGTAGGTGCTGGCGATACCTTTTTCCAGCGGCACCGAGCCGTAGTCGCCGAGATAGGCGCGTACCGGCTTGTCATCCAGGTCCATCGGAAACGGCAGCGCATCGCCGGTCCAGGTGATCCGCGCATCCGGTGCGACTTTGGTCAGCAGCTTGAGCGAATCTTCGACCGTGGTGGCGATGCCGTTGATGTCGAACACCGGTGCGCCGGTACGATCTTGCGAGACTGCGCGAATAAATGCGCTGGCGACTTCTCCCGCGTGCAGCCACGAAACCGGTCCGCGAAACGGGATGCTGTATGCCTGTTTTGCGGCTGCGGCGAGAATGGCAACGGTCGTCTTCGACGTCATGCCTTGATCGCGTCCGACGCCATACACCACGCCCGGACGCAAGCCGACGCTGTGCACCCCCCAGTCGTTGGAGTACACCTTGGAGGTCTGCTCGTTGCAATGTTTGTAGGCGCCGTACAAGGTCGGCAAGGTCCCGTGGCCTTCCATCGCGCCGTGTGCCGCGATCGAGCTCGCGTAGGTGACGCGTTTGATGCCGAGCTTGCGCGCGG
>JBDTMS010000609.1:0-3407 GCA_039934195.1 Betaproteobacteria bacterium | reverse complement strand
GCCGATTCCGCTCGGATTGGTGGTTCGCTGAAACTCGCAGAACCGAACCATCTTGTCTAGGCTCGGGTCGGATATCGTCCCCTGGTTACTGCAGTCGTGCTAACGACGCGTCGGACGCTCTGGCCCACAGCCTGCCGAGTTGATAGCGTCAAGCGACAGGCGACCGACGCTCATACGGCGTGTCGTGTCTCAAACTACACGAGGGGCGTTCATCGAACAATACGACTTTCAGGATACCCGCGGCCAAGCCCGATGGAAGACAGCATGAGTCTCCGATCAGGCCGCTTGGAACAGATGGACTCGCCGCGCCGGTGATCTGGGCGGCACGCGCGGCGGCAAGTCTACGTGGGTGAGGGTCTTCGTAATCATCGGGATTGATGATTGCGGCGATGATTTCCAAGCGGCCCTCAAAGCATGGGCAGTGTTCGATATCGATATCCAGCACGCGCTTGAGTAGGCTCGCCCAGCTCAGTTCGCGAGAGTCAGGCCATGTTATCTTCAGGACCGAAAGCAGGTTGATCGACTTGACTTCGCCACCGTGCAGAACCGCCCAAGCGTCCTTGTCTCCCCCCGCAAAAAGTGCCAAGTCCTTCAACTACCGATCGGCGTCTGGATCGGTGAGGTCACCGTCGCCTTCACGCCCTCATTGCTGCAACCCCGCACCCATGTAATGCACGACAACGTGAGACGAATCTTCCGGACCGTCTCCTCGCTAGAAGGTTATGTCATCCCGATGCCTCGTGGCCTCCAACGGATTAAATAATTGTCCCAAAGCGCGATGTCGCAATACGAGGCGATGCATGCCCACGCGCTATTCCACAAGCCACTTCAGGCGATCAAGTACCAAGCGGCAATTGCAGTACGGAACTGGAAATGCTGGGATAGGGACGAGCACAATTTCCTACTACGTACTAGTAATTACTGGAGCCTGGCAATTCAAACTACAACCCCAAATCCCGCGCTAGCTCTCCGCCATGCTCCTTCACCAGCGCAACGACCTGTGCTTTGAGCGGATCACTCAGTCGTGCAATATCGTCTACGTTCACGACTTCTTCGAATGTGCTCGTGCCTGAAATCTGCGTGCTCTGAAGAATGATCGGATCTGGTGGCCGCATCGTCGAGATGGGCGACGACACGTACACGAACGGTATCCCGGCGAATTCGTTGATGGGATTGGACGTCAGCGGGAAGCGTAACGCTTCCAATACGGGCGCGATGCCGGGGCGTCTGTGTGTCAGCAGATACATCGCTAGGAAATGCAATACGCACAACTGCAAATCTCCGCCGCCGCTCCGCGCGTGACTGGCAATCAGTTCGCGCAACTGTTGCGGGCCGAGATCTTTGTAGGAAAGCACCCATCGCAGCGGAGTCGTAATCGTGATCGCTTTACTGCTGCCCTCCGGCGTATAGGTATAGCTCGCCGGCGCAATCTGCGTGGATGCGCTGAAGATATCGAGCGGCGGTTTCAGTTCGGTCTGAAGATTGAGCGCTGTAGCGCGGGCAATCGGTTGATACAGTTTCGTCAGCTCTTGCAGTGCCGCGTCCTGCCCTTTGACCGCGCTCTTGCCCGATCGCACCAGGTCTCCAAGTAGCGTATGCGGTTGCAGTAGCGGCCCCAGATTTGAAAGGTGTTCGCGCACCTGCTTCGCGAAGTGATCGGCCAACCTTGTTGTGAGCGATCTCAGGAGTAAGAGCCGCGAGATGTCGAACGCCTGTTCCATTTGCGGCTTCCGATCGGTATGGTGGGTCGGCAAAGCACTGCTGCGGTCAATGTACGGACCGCCGTTGTGGGTGTCAATGCATCATGGGCGGAGCACGGAGCAACCATAGCAGTGAGCCCGGCTGGCGCGACAGACCCTGCGCCGCACGCAACGTCATCGCTTAAGTTAGATGGTAAAGAACACCAGCATCGATACACTCACTCTCCTTGTACGGATGCTGGCGCTGCAAGAACAGAAGCGTTTCATCGGTCGGTGCGCCAGCCCTCGCTAGCGCACTCGATTGCTCGTCTTGTTCACGAATATCGGAGGGTCTGGCTATGGCGGGCGGCAATCCCCCTGGCTTTTTCGGCGATGTCGTCATTGACGGCGGAACGCTTGCTCGAGCGCAAGCCTTCCCTCCCAATCCAGTTGGACTGCAGGCGAAAGCAGGGCAAACCACGGGCACCGCGGACGCGTTGGGTAACCAAGTGCTTAGCTTTGCCCGCGATAAAATCGGTCAGCGCGTCGGCAACGGCGAATGCTTTGACCTGGCCGACCAAGCACTGCGCAACGCTGGCGCTAAGAGCGCAGCCCATTTTGGCACCGTTACGCCGAACGCAAACTACGTGTGGGGTCGCCGCGTAAGCTTGGCTGAAACCCGCCCAGGCGACATCATCCAATTCCGCAATTACCGCTACGACCGCACCATCAAGACTTCCACGACAATCGATACTGATTTTCAAGAGCGACCGCATCACACCGCAATCGTAGAGACAGTGGATGGGGCTGGGGCAATCACTGTCCTAGAGCAGAACGTGCCGGAGGGCGATCCAGGGCAGCGCATTCAACTATTTTTCTCGAACGGCACGACGACGAGCGGCGGTCGAACAACGACGATAAAGGTGACGGGAAGTTTCTGGTTTTATCGCGCACAGCCACGGTGATGCGCGATCATTTCGTTGTAGGCGGCCGCTTCTGGAATCACAGAGGGTAAGCAAGGATTCGCCGACCATTGGATCATCCGGACGCAAACAGCTGTCGCAGTGCTCGCACCGCTCGGCTGCCACAACTTCGCCAAAATATTCGAGCAGCGTTTTCCAACGGCATGCAGCGCTCTGAGCGTAAAAAATCATTCGCTCGAGTGTGTCGCGGTCGCGCTCGTCTTTTTGCAGATATTGATTCGCCAAACCGGATAGAGCTCTTCAGACACAACGCGCTTCGACGCGGTGCTGACCGAGCCGGCCTTGATGTTCACGAGGCCGCCGTCTTTCATCTGCTTCAACGCCACGCGAATTCTATTAAGCGGCAGCGACGGCAGTTGTTCATGCAAAGCCTCGAGCGTTGTCTCGTTTGCGTTAACGGCCAGTGTTTCGGGCGCTTGGTAGAGCTGGTCGAGCTCGGAGATGCTCGGATAACGGCGCGCGAGGAAGAACTGCTGAACGCGCTTGTCTTTGGTGTCGTACAGCACCGTGCAGCACGCGGGTTCGCCGTCGCATCCAGCGCGGCCGGACTCCTGGTAATACGCTTCGAGGCTGCCCGGGATCTGGTAGTGGATGATGGCGCGGATGTCGGCTTTGTCGATGCCCATACCGAAGGCGTTGGTCGCAACCATGATCCTCGACGCCCCATTCATGAATGCGTCCTGCTGCGACTTGCGCTCCTTACTCGGCAGGCGACCATGGTAGCGGCCGACGCTTTCGCCCGCAG
>JBDTMS010000608.1:0-3408 GCA_039934195.1 Betaproteobacteria bacterium | reverse complement strand
CATCCGCACCTGACGCAACGCGCACGCAAGACTTGTTCAGAGCTTCCCTAGGTATCGGCGCGACCGTCGGCAGCGTGATTGCAACCAAACAAGCAATCATTCCCGCTGCGGTCGGCGTCGACATCGGCTGCGGCATGAACGCGATCCGGCTGTCGCTGAAAGCCGCAGATCTACCCGACAATCTGGCAAGGTTGCGCGGCGAAATAGAAGGGGCGGTGCCGGTCGGCTTCGAGCAGCACGAGCACAGCAAAGTGCATGGCAGCGCTCAGCATCGCACCGCGCGCCAATTATCCGATCGGCTGGCCGCGATCGCCGACAAGCATCCCGGTGTGACGAAGATGCAGCGGCAATTCGAGCGCACCTGGATCTGCCAGCTCGGCACCTTGGGCGGCGGCAACCACTTCATCGAATTATGTTTGGATGAGGCGCAACGCGTCTGGATAATGCTGCATTCGGGCTCGCGCGGTATCGGCAATGTGCTAGGGCGCTACTTCATTGCGGCGGCACGCAAGGACATGCAGCGGCACAAGACGAATCTACCGGATCGAGATCTCGCTTATTTGAGCGAGGGCTCGAGCCTGTTCGACGACTACGTCGAGTCGGTGCAGTGGGCGCAGGACTACGCTTGGCTGAATCGGCAGGAAATGATGCGGCTCATCGTCGAGGTGCTACAGCGCGAGCTGCCGCCGTTTACCATCGAGGGCGAGGCAATCAACTGCCATCACAACTACGTGACGCAGGAACAGCACTTCGGCGAGCAGCTGTTCATTACGCGCAAAGGCGCGATCAGCGCGCGCACCGGCGAGCTCGGCATCATCCCCGGCAGCATGGGCACCAAGTCGTACATCGTCAGCGGTCTCGGCAATCCGGAATCGCTGCAGTCGTGCTCGCATGGCGCCGGCCGACTCATGAGCCGCACGCAGGCCAAGCGCCGCTTCAACAGCGTCGATCTCGCCGAGCAAACGGCCGGGGTCGAATGCCGCAAGGACGCCGGCGTGGTCGACGAGATCCCAGGCGCGTATAAGGACATCGACGAAGTGATGGCGAACCAGTCCGATCTCGTCGAAATCGTACATACGCTGAAGCAGGTCGTTTGCATCAAAGGGTAGTGTCGCATCGCTCGCCGTCAAGCGTGTGGTGGCACGCCCGTTGAGCTCGCTGCACACGCGACGCTGGCCGCGCCTGCTGCTGATCGCGTTGCTGGCGCTGGTGCCGCTGAGCCTCGCGGCAGGGTGGAAGTGGACACCGCTCAATCATCTGCTCGATATCGCGGCACTGGCGGACGTCGTCGACGACGTCAAAGATCGGCGCACTGCGCTGTTGTGGGTGATCGGCGGCTATCTGATCGGCGGCGTAATTGCGGCGCCGGTCACGGTGTTGAACATCGTGACGATCCTGGTGTTCGGACCGATTCGTGGCGCTGCGTATGCGCTTCTCAGCGCCACGCTCAGCGGCTTGCTCACCTATGGCATGGGCCACTGGTTCGGCCGTCGGATCGTCGAGCGGCTCGGCTCGGGTTATGTGGGCCGCATCAGCGAGCGGCTCGGGCGCAGTGGTATTCTCGCGGTCTTCATCGTGCGGCTGCTACCGATTGCGCCGTTCACGTTCGTCAATATGATTGCCGGTGCGTCGCACATCCGTCTGCGCGACTTCGCGCTGGGAACGCTGTTTGGATTGATGCCGGGCATTCTCGTCATAGCGCTATTTCTCGATCGGCTGACCGCAGCGGTGCGTGCGCCGGGATGGGCATCGCTCGCCTCGCTCGGCGTGTTACTCGTAGTGATTGCAGTCGGTGTGGCGGCGGTACGGCGCTGGGCGCGCAAGCAGGCAGCGCGCACGTTCACCGATGCGCATTCGTCAAGTCGATAACGTGCGCATCTCGCTCGCGTCCTACAACATTCACGGCTGCATCGGGCGCGACGGCCGCTACGCACCGGAGCGCATTCTCGCGGTTCTGCGCGAGCTGGATTGCGATGTCGTAGCGCTGCAGGAAGTCGATACGCTACATGGCGGGCTCGATCTGCTCGCCTATCTTGCGCAGAGCACGTCGAGCGTCGCGGTGCCGGGTCCGACGATGATTCGCGCCGACGGCGATTATGGCAACGCGGTCCTGAGTCGTCTGCCGGTGCTCAGCACGCGTCGATTGGATCTGACCTTCGGCGGGCGCGAGCCTCGCGGCGCAATCGGCGTCGACCTCGATTGCGGCGGCGTCAGCTTGCGCGCGGTAGCTACGCATTTAGGGTTGCGACCGACCGAACGACGCTTTCAAGTACAGCGTCTACTGGATTTGTTTCGCACCGATGGCACCCAGCCCGCGGCGCTCATGGGCGATTTAAACGAATGGTTTTTGTGGGGACGTCCACTGCGGTGGTTGCACGCCTATTTCGGAACTTCCCCGGCGATTGCCACCTTTCCCGCAGGCAGGCCGATGCTGGCACTCGATCGAATCCTGGCGCACCCGCGCCAGAGTCTCAACGAGACGGCAGTGCACTTGAGCGCGCTCGCGCGAATCGCGTCGGATCACCTGCCGCTGAAAGCAGTGATGGAGGTTGCACCCCTCGGCGAGCTTTAGCGCGACGCCGGCGGCATCGCGCGCAAATCACGTTACGCTCGATTACTTGTCCCCTGCGGCGTCGTGCTTGTCGTTTTTATCTTCGATTTCGTCTTTCTTATCTTTAATATCGCGCTTGATTTCCCTTGCGGCGCCCTTCGCCTTGGAAACGGTTTCGCTGGTGCCTTCTTTCAATTTATCGGCAGTCTCGCGCGCGACTTCTTTCAGCTTGTTGCCAGCCGCCTCTGCTTTAGGCGCTGCTTCGTTGGCAGCATCCTTGACGTCGTGCGCAGCCGCGCTCGCCGCATCTTTTACGGCGTCACCCGCATGCGAAGCAGCCTCTTTTGCGGAATCAAACGCTTTGCCGGCGGATGCTTTCGCGCGTTCGATAGTCGGTTCTTCTTTTTTCGAACAGCCGGAAGCTAACAGCATGATTGCGACGACTGCCAGGCACCATTTTGACATCGGTTTTCCCCGTAAGTGTTGTCTTCGAAAGACGGTTTAAAATAGCACGCGGCCATCCTGCTGGTTGGACGATATTCCCTTGCAGGCGTTCGGATGCGCTTAGACCGCGCTACTCGTCCAGCACGTGCGAGACTAGCCCGTCCGCAAGCTTCGGCTCGAACCAGGTCGACTTCGGCGGCATCACTTCGCCGCGGTCGGCAACCGCCATCAGGTCTTCCATGGCGGTGGCGTGGAAAGAAAACGCCGCCGCCATGCCATCGATGTCGACGCGTTTTTGCAGCTCATCGACACCGCGAATGCCGCCGACGAAATCGATGCGCTTATCGGTGCGCTGATCGTGAATGCCGAGAATCGGCGAGAGCACATGATCGGCGAGCAAGCTGACATCCAGC
>JBDTMS010000607.1:0-3409 GCA_039934195.1 Betaproteobacteria bacterium | reverse complement strand
CGATGAGCTTCGGTGCGAGACGACCTAAGCTGCACGCCGTTGCCGACTTCGTCGAAGCGCTCGGGCGTTCGGCCTTTCGCGTTGGCGACGCGCTTGGCATGCTCGCCTTCGATGCGAAGTTGCGCAGCGATCTGTTGGTGCCTGCGCGGCTCAGTCGCGGCATGGGCAACGTGATGGCGTCGATGCTCCAACATTGCGAAACTGCTGCGGGCGGAATCGAAGGATTTCGGCACGCTGCGCTTCAACTGACGGCACGCGAGGGTCTGGTATTCATCGTGTCGGATTTCCATTGGCCGCTCGAACGGTTGGGCGGAATGCTCGATCTGCTCGCGCGTTCTCATATCGTACCGATGATCTTCTGGGACCCAGCGGAGATAGAACCGCCGGCCGACGATGCACTGTTACCTTTGCATGACGCCGAATCGGGTGTTCGCCGCACGTTATGGATGCGCGCCAAACTCCGCGTGCGATGGCGCGACGAGGTGGCTCGGCGCAGAGCGGCGCTGGATGGATTTTTCGCGGAACGCGAGGTGCGGCCGTTCTATGTGACGGGCGCATTCGACGGTGAAGCGATGTCCCAATACTTTATCGGGGCCGGCGCATGAAGCAATCGATCATTGCTCGCGTCCGAACGGTATCGAGCGTCGTTGCATTTGCCGTGGCGGTTGCTTCGCACGACTTGCTGGCAGCTTCTCCAACTGACCTCGATGCCTCGCGTCCCGGTAACGCCAGCGTCGAGCAGCCGCGGCCGTTCGGCTATGCCGTGGGCGACGTGTTGAGCCAACGCGTCGCTCTGCAGTTGAATGGCCGGACGTTCACGCCCGCTACGTTGCCGCGCGCCGAGCGGATCAGCGCGTGGCTCGAACGCCGCGCCCCGCGCGTCGAATCCGCCGCCGATGGACGCCGCTGGGTTACGGTGGAGTATCAGGTCATCAATGCGCCTCAAGCACTGACCCTGATCAAAATCCCATCGTGGGCGCTGCAAGGCGAAGCCGGCACGGGCTCGCTTAATGTCGGCGAGTGGCCGATCAGCGTCGCACCGCTGACGCCGCGCACTGCGTTCGCGAAGGGCGGACTGGAAGAGCTCAGACCTGATCGGCCCGCGCCGAACATCGCAACGCAGCCGTTGCGGCGACATATCGCGCTATGGTCGAGCGCGCTCATCGCTACGTTAGCGATTTGGCTCGGTTGGCTGCTATGGCGCAATTGGCAGGCTGCTGCGGGCCAGCCGTTCGCGCGGGCGCTGCGCGAGCTGCGCACGCTGGACGAGCGCGCGCCGGAAGCTTGGCAGAGTTTGCATCGCGCATTCGACACTACTGCGGGACGCGTGATGCAGACCGCGACTTTGCACAGCTTGTTTCTACGCGCGCCGCAGTTCAATCCGTTACGTTCGAATATCGAACAGTTCTTCGAGCAGTCGAATCAACGCTTCTTCGGTGGCGAGGTAATGAGCCACCCATTGTCGGTACGCAATCTGTGCAGGGAGCTGCGACGTATCGAGAAGGTGCACGAGTCATGAGCTTCGCCCTCGATTTCGGCCAGCCATGGGCTCTACTGCTGCTGCCGCTGGCGTTCTCGCCGCTTCTGCGCAGGCGCAGCGACACCTTGATGTTCTCTCACATCGCCTGGTTGCCTGGCGATCCTCTGGGCAGGATCGTCGGATTTTTCTGGCGTGCGTTCGCGGTATTGGCGATTGCGAGCACGGTGCTGGCATTGGCTGCGCCCGGTCGTGGCGAAACGCAGGTCCCGCGCACCGGGCACGGAGCCGAGATTCTCGTCCTCCTGGATCGAAGCCGGAGCATGGATGACCGCATGCTCACCAGCGACTGGAAGACACTCGATCCAATCGTTGTACGGGCTCAATCCCAATCGCGCGGCGAGCAAAAAGGAAAAGTCGCTCGCGATCTGCTGACGAAGTTTGTCACCGAGCGCCCGGATGACCGATTTGCGTTGATGTTGTTTAGCGCCAGTCCGATTTATGTCGTGCCGTTTACCCAACACGACGAGGTCGTCAAGGCTGCCATCGTTGCGGGCGCGGTTGGACGCGGGTTGTCCGACACGGATGTCGGCGGCGCGATGATCGCGGCGATAAAAGCATTCGATCAGCGGTCGTACTCCGGCAGCCGCATTATTTTGCTGGTGTCGGACGGCGGCGCCAAGCTCGACGAGCAAACACAACGCGACATTACCCAAAGCCTGCTCAAGAATCGTATCGCGCTCAACTGGATCTACCTGCGATCGGTGAATGGGCCTGACTTCACTAACTCGGACGCGCAGGGTGAAGCGATGCCCGAGATCATGCTCCATCGGTTTTTTCGGACGTTGCGCACGCCGTACCGGGCCTATCAGGCGCAAACGCCGGAGGACCTTGCGCAGGCGATTGCCGAGGTCGGCAAGCAGCAAAATTTTCCACTCGATTTCTGGGAGCAGATCCCGCGCTACGACTACAGCCGGCATTGCCTCGTCGCCGCAGCCGTTTGCTGTCTCGTGCTCCTAATCTATCGCGCTATGCAATTGCGGAGCTGGACATGAAGCGCCGCCAAATTCATGCCTTGTTTGGCGCGGCTACGTTAGTGTTCGGCATGCTTGCCGGTTACCACGTTGTTCAACTTCAGCGTGCACAGCGCGTGAATGAGGCAATCGCGGCCGCCAGCACCGCCACGATCGACAGCAGCTTGCCCGAAGCCACGTTTGCCCGCGCCGCGGCGTTAGCCAAGGCCGGCGACGAGGAAGCTGCGGTGAAGTCTTACAAGCTGCTCATCCAAAGCGATCGCACAGATCTTCGACGCGCAGCGCTGTACAACCTCGGCAATCTATACCTGCGCCAGGCATCCAAAGGCGGCGCGGAGAAAGCCCTCGAATTACTGCCGCTGATCGAGCTGTCCAAGCAGAGCTATCGCGACCTCCTGCGCGAAGATCCCGGCGATTGGGACGCCCGATACAATCTCGAGCGGGCACTGTGGCTTGCGCCGGAAGTGGCCGAGGACTCGCCGGATGAGAACAGACCGTCGGACTTCGAGCGGCGTGTGATGCGCGCATTGCCGAATTTCCAGATCGTGCTGCCATGAGGGCTCGCCAGCTCGTCTTCAGCGCGCTGGAACCAGGATCTCGCTCGATCACGATAGTTTTAGTCCTGCTGGTGGTTGCTGCGCTGATGCCTGTTGTCAAGCTGCCGCGCGTCACCTACACGTATATCGTTTTCTTCGACATCACACAAAGCATGAACGTGCAGGACTACGAGCTCGACGGCGTGCCGGTAAGCCGCCTGGTCTACGCACGCTTGGCGGTGCGCCGTGCGCTGCGCGATCTGCCATGCGGATCGCGTATCGGCGTCGGCGCGTTTGCGGAGTACCGTACGCTGCTGCTTCTGGCTCCGATCGAGGTATGCGCGAATTACGGCGATCTGTTG
>JBDTMS010000606.1:0-3415 GCA_039934195.1 Betaproteobacteria bacterium | reverse complement strand
CGGCGAAATTCGGCGTGCCGTTTTTGCCGGCGATCGACGCGATGTTGACGATGCGTCCCCAGTTTTGCCGTCGCATGATCGGCACCACATGCTTGCAGCCGAGGAAGACGCCGACGACATTGACTTCCATCACCTTGCGAAACTGCTCGACATCGTAGTCCCAGGTCTGCGCGATCGGGCCGCCGATGCCGGCGTTGTTGACCAGAATGTCGATCTTGCCGAAGCGCTCTGCGCTCGAGCGCGCCGCCTGGATCACCGCAGCTTCATTGGTCACGTCCACTTCTTCGGCGACGATCTTGCCGAGCGAGCCGAGTTGTTCGCACGCACTGCGCAACGCAGCCGGATCGAAATCCCATGCGGATACCGACGCGCCGCTTTGCAGTAACCGCTGCGCGATGGCAAGCCCGATGCCGCGCGCAGCGCCGGTGACGACAGCCACACGGCCGGACAGATCGATCTGATTCATGTTGTACCCCTCCCGGAGATTCCAGTTAATCGAAAAAGTCTGGCAGCTTTGCGTGGGCGGGGCAATGGGGCCGGCGGGGCCAGTCACGGGTAAGACGCGCAACAGGTTTCCCGTGAAAAAGTGCTTCAATCTCACCAATCGCGACAATCCGTATGCGATCTGTAAGCTGCCCTCGTTTATCCTGACGCAGAGGTGAGTTTGGCGTCATGCGCAGGCTCCAGGGCCATGGTTGGAACGAGTAAAACCCGCTTTGAACAGCCGCGTTAGATCACAGGTGCATGGTTTTCTATTGAGGGTCGAATCATGAAGCTCAAAAGGTTGCTGGCTTATGCGGTTCTGATCGGCATTTTGATTCCGCTAACGCCATCCCACGCGGATGTTTTCAACCTCTCGCCCGCTGGTGGGTTCGATCTGGCGGGCAGCGTTTCCCTCAATATTCAGATCAACGGCCTGTCCGTACCGGTGACGTTCACTGGCAGCGGCCCGCTTACTGAAACAACCCCCGGCAGCTTGCATACCGGCCTAGGCGGCTCGATAAACGTGGCTTCGAACGGGAGCACGCTTACGTTTCTTGGGGGAAGCGCAATCACCTTTACTAACCCCGACGCCCTTGGGTTTACCGCGAGTGTTCCGCTGTCAGGGCCGATTCCTAATTTCTCTATCACGCTGATTGGCAAAATCCACGACGTTGTCTTCGACGTGACTGGTTCCGCGCCTCTGGTCGGACCCTCCGGCAATCAGACGTTCGATACGACTGGGCTGGCTCTGCACACCGTAGCCGGCACTTTCGACGGTACAGTCACCGCCTGCACACCTGCCTGCGCTGCGCCAATGACTTTTAGCGGCCCCGTTAGTGACGATCCCGCGCCTGATATCTTGACGAGCGGCGTTGGCTCCTTCAGCTCGATTAACGGCATGCGGTCGCTCGCCTTTCCCATTTCGCTACCGGACAATATTGCACAGACCGACACCATCGACGTAGAGCCGGGCGTTACTGCAACCGTGACTACAAGCGTCACGAGTAATTTGGCCGGTATGGTGTCGGCCGCAGCAGTACCGGAGCCGGCGACTTGGTTGGTGTTTCTGGTGATACTGGCGGCGGTGCCCATCGCACGGATCTTTGGCTTTGACCGTACAGCGCGGAGGTCCTAGCGAGCGGCGAAGTCAGGCGATGCGAGTTGCATCTCGGCCTATTCCGATCAGCGATTCATCAATCGCGTGATCCGCGGGACCGGCGATAAGATAGCCAGCGCTAAGAATGTACTGAGTACCGCCGAAGACTCCCGACCCATACCGGCGGCGATGCCGATCGCCGCCGTCAACCAAATGCTGGCTGCAGTCGTAGACCTTTCGCGTCTTCTTGCTAGACGACTTTGATGATGGCGCCTAAGAATCCGATTCCGGCGATCACGCCCTGTAAGACGCGCGATAGATCGGCAACCGATGCGCCGCTTTGCTGCGGGATCAGCATGAACAACGCGGCGCCCACGCAAACGAGCATGTGTGTGCTCAGCCCGGCTGCCTTGCCTTTGCGCTCGCGGTCATAGCCGAGCACGCCGCCTAAAGCCGCGGCGACAATCGGCCGCACGCTGACGCGCGTGAGCTGCGCGTCATCGGGTATGTCGGAAAATTCCGCCTGCAAAGTCGTCCACACTTCTGCCCACGCCATCCGTCGCTCCTGGTTGCGTTGTTCGGGAGCGTTTCAGGTGGCCACCGTTTAGCTGCACACTTCACGCGCCTTATCCAGGCGGATATCCAAGCACGTGAACGTCTTCGCATTGGCGTGCGCATCGGTAGTTTAGATCTGTTGTTGTTCGCGCACCCGCGCAGCAACCCAAGTGAGCGTACGCGGATTCTCGGGGATCCGCGTGCAAGACGGTTCCCCTGGCGAAAGGTATATTGATCTGCAATGGAGACAGGTCTAATTACGCAAATGCATCGGGCAGGTCTCAGCTTATGAGTCGAAAAAATAGTAACAACAACAGGAGGTGTGCTCAAACTCGATCAGCACCGAACCTCGCAAGTTGGATCTCTCTGGTGAGCTGTAGCAAATAGCGTCGTCGGCCGGCGCGGACAGACATGCAGCCTGGAATACCTCTGCGAGCCGCGACGTGCAGATGGCGATCGGGCGAAGGCAATGTGCAAGCATCTTTGCTGCGATAGCGCGGGCAAGCACTGAGGAATGGTTGAGACCGATTCGACGAACGCAATGGGCCGCGGGGTATTCGGAATGCGAGAGCTATGGGCAGTAACATCAAAAGTTGCTTTGGTTCTCACGTTCCTGCTAGGTCTACCCGCGGTCGCGCAATCCCAACCTCGCACGGTCGTCGACGCGAAGCTGGATGCACGCTCCGAAGTTGCGGCGGCCCTGTATGCGGCATCGGCAACTCAGGCGGTGGCGCAACGCGTATCCGATGCAAAGATCCGCGCTCAGCGCACCGAGATCGAACGCATGCGCGCGCAAGTTCGTTCTGGCGATGCACGGCTGCAAGCGGCGCTGACCACGGCGCAAGAAGGCTACGTTGCAGCCCTGGCCTCGCGCGATCGTGCCTACGCCCAAGAGATCGCCGTATTTCGTTCAGCGGTCGCAGACATCGCTGCGACCCCAGAGGGCGCGGCGGCGTTGGCGCGTTTTAACGCTGGCGATCAAATAGGGGCACTGGCGATACTGGACCAACTGCACGCAGCGCGCGATGCGGCACGTCAGAAGCGCGCCGACATCGAGAGCGCGGCCGAAGATCGACGCATCGCCACGCTGGCATTGGAAGCCCGTGCTAAAGGCAAGCTCACCACCGCTCAAGTCATCGTGCGCTACGAGGAAGTGACAAGCCTGGATCCGGGCGTTCATTGGGATTGGATAGAGCTCGGTCGGCTCTATCGCGATGTAGGGAAATTGCCGGATGCCCTGCGGGCTGCCAAAGCCGCTGGAGATCACGCGCAGAGCGACCG
>JBDTMS010000605.1:0-3417 GCA_039934195.1 Betaproteobacteria bacterium | reverse complement strand
GCAGCAAAAGCGCGCCGAGCGCGAAATCGAAGAAGCGAAAAGCTTTCTCGATGCACTGATCAATGCGATTCCCACGCCGGTGCTGGTGAAAGACGAGCAGCACCGCTTCGTCGCGGCCAATGCAGCGTTCTCGGTATTTTTCCGGCGCGCCCCCGAGTCGATCCTCGGCAAAACCGATTTTCATTTCTTCTCCGCCGAGGATGCCGATTTCTATCAGAAGACCGATGACCAGGCGCTCCAAGGCGTGGCGATAGAGTACGAGCGCCCCTACGTGGTCTCCGGGCAGCCGCCGCGCTGGATGCGGGTGCGCAAATCGGTGCTGACGCGCCCGAACGGCAGCCGCCTGGTTGTGCTGTTGATGATCGACATCACCGAGCAGCATGCGGCCTTGGCGCAATTGAGCGCGAGCGAGCAGCGCTTTCGCAGCCTGACCCAGCTGTCGGCCGACTGGTTCTGGGAGCAGGACGCGCAACTCAACTTCACGTTCGTCTCCGCGCAAACCGCGAACCACGACGCGATGCGGTTGACCGATATCATCGGCGCAACGCAGCTCAAGCCCGATTTGGAATGGGAGTCGGAGCAGGCACGCATATCGTATCGGACGTGCATCGAGGCGCGGGACAGCTTCAAGGACGTGCAGTTGCGCGATCCGATCACCAGCCGCTCGATTTCGCTGAACGGCGAGGCCGTGTTCGATAGCGAGGGCAAGTTCCAGGGCTACCGCGGCACCGCTACCGATATCACCGAGCGCCGAGTGTCGCAGCAGCGCATCGCGCGGCTCAAGGACATGTACGCGGCGATGAGCGAGGCCAACGGCGTCATCATCCACAGCCGCAATCCGAGCGAGCTGTTCGATGCGATCTGCCGGATCGCAATCGAATCGGTGCACTTTATGTTCGTTCGCATTGCACTGCTCGATGCGCCGAGCGGACCAGCGCACACGGCGGCCGAGCAGGGACACCTGTTGCAAGGCGGCCTGGCTATGAGCGTCGACGCTGCAGTCGAGCAGCGCATGGCCGAGCATTCTATTCGCACCGGCATGAACTCCATCTACAACGATATCTCGATCGAGCCGCGCCTGCGATCCTGGCGCACCCAGCTCGCCGATCAGGGCGTGCGCTCGCTCGCAACGCTACTGCTGCGCGGTAACGGCCGCGTGGTCGGCACGCTGCATTTGTACTCCGGTCAGCTCGGCTTTTTCGACGAAGAGCTGGTGGGCCTGCTGGAAAAGCTCACCATGAACTTATCGTTCGCGCTGGATAATTTTCAGCGCGACGACGCGCGCCAGGCGACGCAGCGCGCCCTGGGGGAATCGGAGACGCGCTTCCGCGACTTCGCCGACGCCGCCGGCGAATACGTGTGGGAAACCGACCTCGAAGGAAGATTTACCTACGTATCGAGCCGCGTGTTGAGTGTGTGGGGCTACTCGGATCAGGAATTGATCGGCCACGCATGGGAAGAAATGATGCCGGTCAACGAAGCTGCGCGCGTGGCCGACTGGATGCGGACGCACGTCGCACCGGACGGCTCGTTCCGCGATCTGGAGCACATGATCGCGACCCGCCAGGGCGAGATCCGCTGGCTGCTGATCAACGCGGTATGCATGTTCGATGCGAGCGGCAAGCACATGGGCCGGCGCGGGACCGGGCGCGACATCACCGAGCGGAAAAACTCGGAGGAGCGGATCAACTATCTAGCCACGCGCGACCCGCTCACGGAACTGCCGAATCGTGTGCTGTTCAACGATCGGCTCGAACAGGGCATTCTCGCCGCGCAGCGCACCGGTCAGTCGCTCGCCGTGCTGTTCATCGATCTCGATCGGTTCAAAACCATCAACGACTCGCTCGGTCACCAGGTCGGCGATCTGCTGTTGAAGGAGGTCGCCGTGCGCATGCAGGCCAGTATTCGCAAGGGCGACACGGTATCGCGGCTGGGCGGCGATGAGTTCGTGGTAACCCTCGAAGGCCTGCAGCATCCGGACGATGCCGCGCAGGTGGCGGCGAAAATCATCAAGTCGCTGTCGCGGTCGGTTGAAATTTCCAGCCATACGCTGAACACCTCGTGCTCGATCGGCATCAGCATCTTTCCGCTCGATGCCCAGGATAATCGCACCCTGATGAAGAACGCCGACACAGCGATGTATCACGCCAAGGAAAAAGGCCGCAACAACTACCAATTCTTCTCATCCGAGATGAACGTGCGCGCCGTCGAGCGGCATAACCTCGAAACGCAACTGCGTCAAGCGGTCGAGCGCCAGGAATTCATTTTGCATTACCAGCCGCAAGTCGATATGCGCACCGGCAAGGTCGTCGGTGCCGAGGCATTGCTGCGCTGGAAGCATCCGGAGCGCGGATTGCTCGGTCCATCGACCTTCATCCACATCGCGGAAGAGACCGGCCTGATCGAACCGATCGGCCAATGGGCGCTGCATACCGCCTGCCAGTGCGCGCGCGATTGGCAAACCTCCGGTTACGCCGCGCTGCGCATGGCGGTCAACATTTCATCGCGACAGCTCATGCGGCCAAAAGAATTCGCCCGCATGGTTGTCCAGACGTTGTCGAGTACCGGGCTCGATCCCCATCATCTCGAGCTGGAGATGACCGAATCGCTGCTCGTGCACAACGCCGATGACAACATCGCGTTCCTGCGCAAGCTCGGGCAGGACGGCATCCGGATTGCAGTGGACGATTTCGGCACGAGTTACTCGTCGCTATCGTATCTGCGCCAGTTGCCGATCGATACGCTGAAGATCGACCGCAGCTTCGTGCGCAATATCGACGTCAACTCGGAAGATCTGGCAATCATCCAAGCGATTGTGGCGATGGCCCACTCGCTGGGCTTGCAGGTGACTGCCGAAGGCGTCGATGCGCGCGGGCAACTGGCGGCACTTGCCGGCCTGGGCTGCGATCAATACCAAGGCTATCTGTTCAGCCGTCCTCTGCCCGACGTCGAGCTTGCCGCCCGCTTCCTGGCACCGCGCGAGCTTGAGTTCGAGCCCGTAGGGTTCACCGCCAGGCCTGCATCGGCCGCTACGCGTCCGCTCATTTAATCGATATAGCCGTCGTGACTAGCGTGCGCGCGGCGCGACTCGCGGCTCTCGGGGTGGGTTGCACAATGTGACCACGGCGGCGCAAACAGCAATGGCTACTTGCGATACCGAGCACGTTTTCGCGGAAACGCAATGCGACGAATTTCAGAGGTTTCTACTCAGCACGATTGAAGGCGGGGCGTTGCTCGAGGTCCTGCGCGCGCATGCGATACCGGTGCCGTACGATCGCAGATTGACCGGGAAGCTCAGCGGCTGAGCGCGCGCATGCCCGCTTCCAGGCCGCCGAGGGTTAGCGGATACATGCGCTGCTCCATCAGCTCGCGCACCATGCCGATCGATTCGTAGTAAGGCCACTGATCTTCAGGCAG
>JBDTMS010000604.1:0-3422 GCA_039934195.1 Betaproteobacteria bacterium | reverse complement strand
AGACGCGGCGGAGCACGCGAAAGATCAGCTGTCGGTAATCGAGGATTCTGCGGAGTTTCCGGCGTGCTTGGCAGTCTCATTGCGTCGCTGCCAGCGTGGCACCAGATCGATCCGCTGCTGGTGGTAGGTCACGACGAGGAGAACGACATCGACTGGGATGACAAGCGCGACACCTTTGAAGCCGATGCCGATGAGATGGCGGTCTCCATGCTGATGGAGAGCACCCAGGACAGATCAGTGACGCCGGACTAGAGACTCGTGAGAGGACAGAAAAAATGAGTCAGGCACAGCGCAGTTCACCGAGCGCGAAGGAAGTCCGTGCATCGGGCGCGTCGAGCGTGGATGAATTTCTAACGTTCAAACTTGGCACTGAAGAATATGGCATCGACATTCTGAGAGTGCAGGAGATTCGCGGCTACGACACCGTTACCGCAATCGCCAACGCCCCGCAATTCATCAAAGGCGTCATCAATCTGCGCGGGGTCATCGTGCCGATCGTGGATATGCGAATCAAATTCAATCTCGGTCGGCCCGAATATAACCAGTTCACCGTCGTCATCGTCCTGAACGTTGCGGGGCGCGTGATCGGCATGGTGGTCGACAGCGTATCGGACGTCTTGATGCTGCCTGCCGATCAGATCAAGCCCGCGCAGGAATTCGCCGTGGCCTTCGACGCGAGCTATGTCGTCGGGCTCGCCACACTCGACGAGCGTTTCCTGATTCTGGTCGACATCGAACGCCTCATGCGCTCCGACGAAATGGCTTTGATCGAATCGGCAGCTGCCTGAAGCATAGCGCGACGAAATGACTACGCAACGAAAATCTACGATTCCGACCGCGGCGTCGATACTCTCGGGAAGCATATCGAATGGGCCGAAGCGCGCCGAACCGCGCGAGTTCGCGTTCTCGCACGATGACTTCGAAAAGGTGCGAAAGCTGATCTATGAGAAAGCTGGAATTTCGCTCAACGAAGGCAAGCACGACATGGTCTACAGCCGGCTCGCACGGCGGCTGCGGGTCCACGGACTTACCCGGTTTTCAGATTACCTCGAGCTTCTGAAGCACGGCGATCACGAAGAGTGGGAGGCGTTCACCAATGCGCTCACGACGAATCTCACATCGTTTTTCCGCGAAGAGCATCACTTTCCGATTCTCGCACAACACCTCAAAGCCCTTGGCAAAGACCGCCCGTTGCGGATCTGGTGCTGTGCTGCTTCGACTGGAGAAGAGCCTTATTCGATTGCGATGACCGCGGTCGAAGCGTTCGATAGTTTCACGCCCCCGGTGTCGATACTGGCCACCGATCTCGATACGCACGTATTGCGCAACGGCGAAGCCGGTGCCTACGCCGTCGATCGTATCGAACGAATGGATCCACGTCGAGTCAAGCGGTTCTTTCTGAAAGGCTCGGGCTCGCGCATCGGCGAGGTGCGGGTGCGGCCGGAATTGCAGCGCCTGATCAATTTCAAACGCCTGAACCTACTGGAGTCCAGTTGGGCGGTGCACGGTCCGTTGGACGCGATCATGTGCCGCAATGTAATGATCTACTTCGACAAAGAAACCCAGGCCCGCATCCTGAAACGCTTCGCGCCGTTACTTGCCCCGAACGGACTGTTGTTCGTGGGACATTCCGAAAGCCTGTTCCACGTATCGGATATTTTCCGGCTCAAAGGCAAAACCGTCTACGAGCTGGTCAAGCCCAATGGCGCCAAGAGCTAATGACGAGGTAGCAGTGCCCGTCGCAGCCAATGGCTGCTTCGATCGCGATTGCGGACGCGATACGGTTCTCGCGGGACGCGAGCGGATCAAGCGCCTTGCCAGCTGTCAGAAGCAGGCGATCTGCGAGCGCGAACGAATCTATCGTAACGGCTTTAGCGGCGATCGCAACGCAGGTGCAGTGGAGATGTTTTGGTGAGCAAATCAGCTTCGCGTCCGCGGCCAGGCAGCGGTGCTCGGCGTATTCGCGTCGTCATCGTCGACGACTCAGCGTTGATGCGCGGGGTTCTAACTGAGATCATCAACGGCTCCCCGGATTTCGAGGTGGTCGGCGCGGCACCGGATCCCCTGATCGCCCGCGAAATGATCCGCGATCGCAACCCCGACGTAATCACACTCGATGTCGAGATGCCGAAGATGGACGGACTCGCGTTTCTGGAAAAGCTGATGCGACTGCGTCCGATGCCGGTGCTCATGGTCTCGTCGTCGACGGAAAGCGGCTCGGAGATCACGCTGCGCGCACTTGAGCTCGGCGCTGTGGATTTTATTTCAAAGCCCAAGCTCGATTTAGAACACGGCATGCGTGCATCCGCCGTAGAGATCCTGGAAAAATTACGCATCGCGGCGCGCGCGCGTGTGACCAAACGCGAGCCAGTTCCGGCAACACCGGCCTTCAGCGCCGATGCAGTATTGAAGCTGGTTGCGGCCCACCGCATGTCGACTGAGAAATTGATTATCGTCGGCGCATCGACCGGCGGCACTGAAGCGATCCGAGAATTCCTGATCGCTATGCCGGCGGATTGTCCGGGGATTCTAATTACACAGCACATGCCCGAGGCGTTTACCAAGTCATTCGCAAAGCGGCTGGATAGCGTGTGCGAGGTGTCGGTGAGGGAGGCGCAGAGCGGTGAGCGCGTGTTGCCGGGTCATGCCTATATCGCGCCGGGGCATTCGCACCTGTTGGTCCGGCGCAACGGCTCGAACTACGAGACCGAGTTGAATACCGGTCCGCCGGTGAATCGCCATCGCCCATCGGTCGACGTCCTGTTCCGCTCGGCGGCGAACCAGGTTGGCTGCAATGCAGTCGGCGTCATCCTCACCGGAATGGGAAAGGATGGTGCGCTCGGCATGCTGGAGATGAAACAGGCAGGCGCCTATAACTTCGCGCAGGATGAGGCGACTTGCGTCGTGTTCGGGATGCCGCGCGAGGCGATCGCAGCCGGCGGCGTCGATGAAGTCGTACCGCTCAGGCAAATTGCCGCGCGCGTGATGGGCCTGGTTAGCGCTCGTGCAATCCGCGTCTAGCACCGATGGGGTACGAGATGTGACCACTCATCTGTCTGTTACCGACTGCAGATAACGACAACACCTTCCGCCATTATTCGCAACGGTTCGTCAGGCAAATCACAGCGTCGAATAGCGTGCATCGACTTACTGCAAACCGAGTTTTTGCGCGAGGCCGATCCGCTGTATTTTCCCGGTTGCGCCTTTCGGAATCTCCGTGACGATCACGATTTTGCGCGGCACTTTAAAGTCCGCCAATCTCGTCGCAGCAAACTGCCGCAGCTGTTTCTCGTCGACCTGCGCGCCTTCGCGCAGTACCACCGCTGCTGCGACATCTTCGCCGAGCATCTGGTGCGCGTATGCGAATGTCACGCACTGCTGCACAGCTGGGTGATCGAGTAGAACTTCGTCGACTTCGCGCG
>JBDTMS010000603.1:0-3423 GCA_039934195.1 Betaproteobacteria bacterium | reverse complement strand
GCATCCTCGGTCACGAGCTGCCGAAGTCCAGCCCGGTGTTCTGGTTCATGATGCAAATCGCAATGCTGTTCGGCTTCCTAACCAGCTATCCAGTCAACTGGTGGCTGCTGCGCACAGGCATCAAGGAAACGATGTAATTCCGTGGTGAGTTGCCGGGCCGCGGCAACGGAGTGCTCGCGGTGCTGTCTCTAGCGTTAACTGTGGCGAACTCGGCGCGTAGCAGCATCCCGAGAATTTCGGTCCTTTGCCGAGATCAGCTTACTTAGATATTACAAGAAACATCATGAGAAAGATCTTCTGGCTGCTCCCCACGGCGCTGCTCGTGCAACGTTGACGCTCACCGGCTATGGGGCCGATGAATCAAAGCCGATGAATCAAAGAAGGCAACAGCGAATCAGCCACCAACGGCCTACGCGACCGGCGGCATGATGGGAGAGCATAAGATGACCACCATCGCCCGAATCGATCACAAATCAGGTGTCGTAAAGCTCGAGACAAAGCCGCACGATCTGGAGCTCCATTTCCGTCTGACTCGCTTACGGATCTGAAGAAGGGCGACAGATTACCGTGCACCCGAGTTTCAAGTAAGACTAAGGCATCGCTTCATCCGCCGCCCAGCTCGCGGATGGGGGTGGTGTGAAGCTCGCTTACAATTTTTCGACATCAGCGTGCGCTCGCGCCCGCGAGCATGCGCGCGGGTCACTCCGTTTTGCTTGAGTTGGCAAGGCGCGGGATCCGACACTTGCGCGCATCTCCCGCCGTATAAACTTAAAAGCGAAACCGAACTGGTGATCGGTCAGCACAATGAGGCAGCGCGCCGCGCCGGTTTGCTGGTGTTCCCTCAGGGCTAACCGCGTGCTCGCTTGCGCACCGTCGCGCAGGGAAGCCGATACGGACGGTGCAAAGCCGAGAGGAATCTGTAGAAACGGTCTCACAACGGTTGCATTGGCGATGCGCTCCTTGATCGACATGCTGTCGCTGTCCTTACAAAACTCAGTATGAATATGGCAATAGTCTATGCAGCCGGCCCGGGCCGTGGTTTGTAGCGCCGCAGTAATCGCCTCGACGAGATCCGACGGCTCTCACGATCTTACGGGTCCAGACTCTGACGCGGACAATATGTTTTCAATGCGGGGAACTCGATCTGCAAATAGTGGCCTACCAATCCACTTGGTGACCGCAACCGAAGTAGCCATATGGAAAGCAAGCATCGCTTCGACGCAAAGGACACGACGTGGCCTTTGAGCGCTCCTTATCGAGTAGATCGTGACTGCGCTAAGCTCGGAAGGCAGGTCCTAGCACGGATTGGTTCCTTCGCAGCGACGCTCGGTAGCAGAGGTGACAAGGCCGGGACGATCGTCTCTGAGCGGCGGATTCGGATATTCGTAGTTGAATCTATCCAACACGAGGGTGTTGCTTCGACGATGTTCGGCATCGCGTATACACGAGCGCACGCAACGTGCATAGCAATCGCGGCATCGCTATGTCCATGCCTACGTCAGTCACGTGCAAGTTTGCGCGCAATGTACACCGCGATCACACTCAAACTCATCCGCCGGCAATCGCAGCATTGGATGCTTGGGCGAAAGACGTCTCTTACGATTGTTTCGCTCGCGCTCGCCGGCCTGATTGCCGGTTGCCATGAGCCGCAAGCTAACGCGCCGGCCATTCCGGCGGCAAATGCGGCGTTGACGACTGGAACGCAGCGCCAAATGACGCTCAATTTTGCGCCCAACGACGCGCCCGGCGAGTGGCGCAGCCAGGCGCGCGACTATGCGAATACCCGTTACAGCGCCCTCGACCAGGTGAGCACCGGCAACGTCGCGCGCCTCAAGCTCGCATGGTCGTTTTCCGACGGCACGCAGAATGGGCACGAAGCGGCGCCGCTCGTGTTCGATAACACGATGTATCTGGTGACCCCGTTTCCGAATCTGGCGTATGCGCTCGACCTTACCCAAGCCGGTGCGCCGGTCAAGTGGTCCTTCAAACCCAATCCTGTGCCGCTTGCGATCGGCAAGGCCTGCTGCGATACGGTCAATCGTGGCGGCGCATATGCGCATGGCAAGCTCATCTACAACCTGCTCGACGATCACACGGTCGCGGTCGACGTGAAGACCGGCAAGCAGGTGTGGCGGACCAAGATGGGCAACGTCGAGAACGGCGAGACGATGACGATGGCGCCGTTCGTGGTCGGCAACAAAGTCTTCGTCGGCAACAGCGGCGGTGAGATGGGTGTGCACGGCTGGCTTGCCGCGCTCGACGTCGACACCGGCAAGCAGCTGTGGCGTGCATACAGCACGGGCTCCGACCAAGAGGTCAAGATCGGCACCGACTTCAAGCCGGCTTACGACTGGATGAAAGGAAAGGATCTCGGCATAACGTCCTGGCCCACCGACATGTGGCGGCACGGTGCCGGCGCGGTGTGGGGCTGGATTTCTTATGACCCGGATTTGAATCTGATCTATTACGGCACCAGCAACCCCGGCCCGCGCGTGCCCGCACAGCGTCCGGGGTACAACCTGTGGACCAGCACGCTGTTCGCGCGCGATGCCGACACCGGCATGGCGAAGTGGGCGTACCAATATACGCCGCACGATCAGTGGGACTATGACGGCGTCAATGAGAGCATCCTGATGGACCTGACGATCGACGGCAAGCCGCGCAAGACGCTGGTGCACTTCGACCGTAATGCATTTGCATACACCATCGACCGCGCGACGGGCGAGGTGCTCCTCGCAGCGCCCTTCGCCTATCTCAACTGGGCAACCGGCATCGACCTCAAGACGGGCATGCCGCAAGTCAATCCGGCGATGCAACCGAAGCCGGGCGTGAAGCTGCCCAACTTATGCCCACCGGATATCGGCGGCAAGGACTGGCAGCCCTCAGCCGCATCGCCGCGCACCGGTCTCGTCTACGCGGGCATCTTCAACATTTGCATGGACCTCACCGATCACGAGGTTTCTTATATCCCCGGCACGCCGTACGACGGCATGGAGATGACGCGCCATCCGGCACCCGGTGGCAACTGGGGCGAGTTCATGGCGTGGGACCCGGCCGCCGGCCGTAAGGTATGGTCGATCCGTGAGAAGTTCATGACGATGAGCGGTGTGCTGGCAACGGCCGGCGACGTCGTCTTCTACGGCACGGCGGACGGCTGGTTCCGTGCGGTCGACGCGGTGAGCGGCAAGGTGCTGTGGTCGAGCAAGCTCGGCTCCGGTGTGATCGGACAACCCATGACCTTTCTCGGACCGGATGGCAAGCAGTACATCGCCGTGTATTCCGGCGTCGGCGGCGCGGCGATGGTGAGCGCGAAGATGAAGGGTTTTCCGGCGCGCGGCAGCACGCTCTACGTATTTTCGATCGACGGCGAATCACCTCACAGCGCTGCCGCGCAACTGCAAACGGAAGGCGGCGGCGAAATGG
>JBDTMS010000602.1:0-3424 GCA_039934195.1 Betaproteobacteria bacterium | reverse complement strand
TGCGACGTTTTGGGAGGAGCGATTAGCGCTGCACAGCGGCGATCTGCAAACGCTGCTGGATGCGCCCGCGGGCACGGACATGTTTACCCTGCCGCCGCGCGTCGCGCCCGAAGTTCATCGCCCGGTGGCAGCAGCGAAAGTAACGGAGCGCAGCGAAGAAATTTGCATGGCCAGCGTGCGCGAGATCGCGACGCGCGTGCGCAACAAGCAGATCTCGCCGGTAGAAGTCGCCCGGGCGCATCTCGAGCGCGCGCGTGCCCATGAGCATCTGAAAGCGTTCATCACTATGCGCCCGGAGACGGTCATCGAGCAGGCGCAAGCGCTCGAAGCGCGCATCGCGCGAGGCGAGGATGTCGGAGCACTCGCCGGCGTACCGGTTGCCGTGAAGGATCTGATGCACGTTGCCGGTTATCCGTTTACCTGCGGCACCCATGCCATGGACGCGAAAGAATCCGAAACCGACGCAGACGTCGTCGCGCTGTTGCTCGGCGCCGGCGCGATCGTCATCGGTACCGCCAATCTGCATGAGCTCGCGTACGGCGTGACGAGCGCGAACGAGCACTTCGGTGCCGTGCAGAATCCAACCGTACCGGGTCATATTCCGGGCGGATCTAGCGGCGGTTCGGGGGCGGCGGTTGCCGCGGGACTTGCGGCCATCGGCGTCGGCACCGATACCGGCGGGTCCATTCGTATTCCGGCTGCATGCTGCGGCATCAGTGGATTCAAGCCGACACACGATGCGGTCAGTCGTGCCGGTTGCTGGCCGCTCGCCGATACGCTCGATCACATCGGACCGCTGACCCGAAACGTCGCCGACGCGGCTCTGGCATTCGAAGTCATGGCTGGTTTGCCGCCCGGAACAATAGCGGGTTTGCGTATCGACGCGCCGCATCTGGTGAAACCGGCGCCGTTTTTCTACGATCAACTCGACACCTCGGTCCGCACCGTCACGGACGCTGCGATTCAGCAGCTGCAGTCTGCCGGTGCGGCGATTGACGACCGCCGCATCGAAGGCGTCGAATATGCACCCGCCGTGCAGTTCATGACGCTCTGTCCCGAAGCATGTCAGACCAACTGGGCGCTGCTTACCAAGCGCGGCGACCGCATCAGCGCAGATGTGCGGCTGCGCCTGGAGATCGGCCAGTTCATCGGCGCGATCGATTACGTGAAAGCGCAGCGTTTGCGTCGGTGGATTCGCGACAACTTGATCGCCGGGCTCAAAGGTGCAGACGTATTCGTCGTCCCGACGCTGCCGATCTCGATACCGCTTCAGGACACGCGCACCGTCACCCTCGGCGGGCGTACGCTGCCGCTGCCGGGCGCAATGACGCGCCTCACCGGGCCGTTCAACTTCGCCGGCCTTCCCGCGCTGAGCATTCCCTGCGGTACGGACGCTAAGGGATGTCCAGTGTCCCTGCAGCTGGTCGGGCGTCCGGGCGCGGATGCTACCGTGCTCGCGGTGGGGCAGTGGGCCGAGAAGGTTTTGTCGGGACGCTGATACGCGCCCATACTGAGCGGTCGGTCACGCATGCAAATCGCATTGCAGTGCGGCGGACAGCGTTGCGTACGCGCGACCACAGGTCTAATACGCACACTCGGTGCAGGAAAGAAATCAATGAAGTTCGATGACCGTGAATCGCGACGCGTAGAGTCGATCTACTTGACGCCAGACGTAGTAGCGCAACGCGCGCGCGTGCTCGAAGCGCTCGCATTGCAGCGAGGCGAGCGTGTCGGCGATCTGGGCTGCGGTCCGGGGCTGCTGGCGCTCGATATGGCGCATCGAGTCGGCATGCAGGGTGCCGTGCATGGCGTCGACGCCAGTGCCAGCATGCTGACCATCGCGGCGCGCCGCTGTTACGGGAAAGCGTGGGTACAGCTGGCACTGGGCGACGTGGGCCAGCTGCCCTACCCCGACAACTACTTCGATGCCGTGGTGTGCACACAGGTATATGAGTACGTCGCCGATATCGATCGCGCGTTGCGCGAATTGCAGCGGGTGTTGCGACCCGGCGGGCGTGCTGTGCTGGTCGACACCGATTGGGAATCCTGTGTTTGGAATTCGAGCGATCCTGCGCGAATGCGCAGTGTGATCGAAGCATGGGATCGCCACTGTCCGCATCCGCATCTGCCGCTCACGCTGGCTGCACGATCGCGCGCGGCGGGCTTGCTACCCGGGGCGATGGAGGTCGTGGTGCTGCTGAACGATCGTCTCGATCCGAATACCTACAGCTTCGGCATGATCACGACGTTGGCGACATGGGCGAAGAAGCATCTTGACGAACGACAGGCGCGCGACTGGGCAGAAGACCTGCGCATCCTCGGCGAACGCGGTGAATACTTCTTCAGTCTGAACCGCTATCTATTGGTCGTCGAGAAGCCGAAGTAGCGGGGGCGCGAGAATTCGGGACTCGCTGCACGCCCTGCTGCGGGGGCCTAAAAATTCCAGGAGATGATCGATGCGTCGTTGGTTAGCGGTAGCTTGCGGTCTAAGTTTGTTTTTGCCTGGGCTCGGAGCGACAGAAGACAACCAAACGCCGCTGCAAGCATGCTACCAATCCGCGGCGGGTGATCGCGTGGCCGCAAACGAATGCTTGAATCGAAAAGTCACCGAAGCTGAGGAGGCGCTCTCGTCCGTGTTGAGCACGATCGCTCAGGACACGACGCGGCCCGAGGCTGAAGCCGGACGCGAAGAAAGCGCCGATACGCTATCGCAAGCCCAGCAGCGCTTCTTGCAGTTCCGCAAAGCCAATTGCGCCTGGTACGGCGCGCGCATCAACGCCGAAGCGAGCTCCGGCGACATCACCAAAGATTGCATCATCAGGATGACCATCGAGCGCACGGCGGAGCTCCGCGCGAAGCCGCGATCGCCGCCGCCGATGGCACGTGTGGAGGCGCCGCCGCCGCGGGCAGCGCTGCAGGACTGGCAGGGTTTTGAGTGGAAGCTGAGCAAGCTCGCTCACGACGGTGAGCAGATCGCGCTCGCGGATACGGTGAGGATCACCGCCACCTTCTACACCGCCGGCCGCGTCGCCGGGATGGCATCGGTGAATCGCTATTTCGGCAGTTACAAGATGGATGAAGAAGATCGCATCACGTGGACTACGCCGGCATTCGGCGCGACCCGCATTGCGGGACCCGCTCGGCTTATGCAGCAGGAACAGATATATCTGGACGCGCTAAGCCGGGTGACCCACGTGCGGCTGGACGGCACCGAGCTAGTGCTCGATAGCGACGATCACAAAATGATGCTGACGTTCGTGAAGTAACCAAGCTAAGGCATGCGGTGGCGCTGACCGCTGGTGCGATGGACTCATACTTAAGCCACCTCGATCACCGCCACTTGGCCGGCAATCGAAGGCTAGACACTGCCGCAGCGCGCTTGGCTGCCACCGCTCGGTGGGCAATTGTCCCTAAGGCAACTAGC
>JBDTMS010000601.1:0-3431 GCA_039934195.1 Betaproteobacteria bacterium | reverse complement strand
GCTGCCGTCTGACCCACATGCGCGCGGTAGCTCGACCAAGCCCACGCCCCGGGCTTCCTCACCAGCCGGGCGCGCACCGGGTTCAAGTCTACGTAGCGGCAGACCTCCAACAGATACGCGTCCCGGTCCACCAGGATCGCCTTGAAGCGCCCCTGGAACAAATGCCCGACTTTGACGTGCGGGCGATTGAAGGTTGGGTGTAGACCCCGTTGATGTGACGCATCAACATTGGAGAGACTGGCCTGCCGAGTGTGCAGGACGAAGCGGTAGTGGTTGCCATCCAGCAATAGGACAAGGCCTGGGCGTCGAAGCGAGAGAGCGCATTCGCTACGACCCCTAACAGGCGCTGCCGATCCTCCATCGACAAAGATCGGCTCACGCCGGTCACCGCGAGATGTGGCGTGATACCCCGCACCTGAATTCGATACGCAGAGGACGGGCCATGGCGATGCGCTACGCCGAGGGGAGCAAAAGGCAAGGCCTCACCCTTATCGGACTGAGCCCACGGGACCACCATCATGCGGCCAGCGTGCCGGCCATGAGTGGCGCCTGAGTTACGGCACGGCCACCATGATCCGGGGGGTGCCATTTTTGTCGGGACGCAAACCGCGCTGCACCCGCCGAGTGTTTTAGTTGCCTACGTTGTCAGATGCTCATGGCAAGGCCGGGTAGATGCAAGTAAACGCTGAGACCAAATTTGCAGACCGTCCCTGATTTTTTGAGCTGAAGGCAATCGGTATGTAATCCGTAAGTCCTCACCAGGCAGACTGGTGACGATTTCTAATTCGAATGCGCACCCGACGACGACACCGGTTTATCGTATCGGTGAACTCTGTAGATTCGCAATTGCGCCGCATCGGTAACGATATGCGCCGCCGTTTCGGCGGAATTGCCGACTACTGAATGAGACCCGAACTAAAGGAGCGGCGCTTCCCTGATGACAGGGGAACACAAAGCCCAGGCTGTTACCGATCTCCTTCCATCCCGGCCCAGTAGCGCGTTGTCATGCTCACGTAGGACGATAAAAAGAAATCTAAAAGCTCTCGCGGGACGGCCTTAACAGGAGCTTCGCGTTCCAGCGGGCACACGTTGTACGCGGCTGCGAGATTAGACGAAAAACTTACAGATTTAATAACTAGCCAGTGCTGTGTTCGTAACGCTCGGTCAGCTCGCCTCCGCAGGCGAATACACCCTCTGTTAGCACGTTAATAAAATCGCAGACTCGAATTTGTTGAAAGACACCGCGACAAGCAGGTCAAGAAGGAGCGCTATGCATGGCAACGAAGAAACGTTTCGATGCAGTCCTGATGATCGATGTCGCTGTAGCGCTGGCTTACCTCCTTATCAACGAGCGAGGAAACACGTGAACCACTCAACACGCAAACATTTCGGGCCGCACGCGATCGCATTAAAAGTCGCCTTCTTATCGATCGCGCTTGTTCTTGTTTTCCCCACCCTAGTATGGGCTGAGGGCGACCCCGCAATGGCGGCGGAACTTAAGAAGCTAGCCTGGCAAGCAGGCCCGTCCGAAGCCCGGATCGGCGACAAAGCGACGATCCAGGTCTCCGCTGGATACCTTTTCTTGGACGATAAGAATACGCGGCGCTTTCTCGAGTTGTCGGGAAACCCGCCACGCGATGGCCACTACCTCCTCGCGCCCAATAAGCTGGGTTGGTTCGCGGTCTTTTCTTTCGATCCATCCGGGTACGTAAAGGACGACGAGAAAATAGATCCCGATGAATTGTTGAAGACGTTGAAAGAATCCGACGGCCCCTCCAATGAGGAGCGCCAGCGCCTGGGCATGCCGAAAATATTCACGGATGGCTGGGAAGTCCCTCCGCACTACGACACTCAGACAAAACGCCTGGAGTGGGGCACGAGATTAAAGGATGTGGGGGGTCGCACAGTTGTCAACTACACAAGCCGCCTGCTTGGCCGGTCAGGCGTAATGAGCACCACGCTGGTCACGGATACCGACACAATGGTGGCCGACACTGCAACGTTCAAGAGTGCTCTGGAGCAGTTCTCCTACGTATCGGGCGAAAAATATTCCGAGTTCACGCAAGGCGATAAGCTGGCCGCATACGGGCTCGGCGCGCTGATAGTGGGTGGCGCCGCCGCCGTTGCGACGAAAAAAGGATTGTGGGCGGTTCTTGGCGGCTTTTTTGTGGCGTTCTGGAAAATTCTTGCTGGCGCCGCCGTGGCGATGCTGGCCAGCTTCAAGTCAATCTTCAAAAAGAAACAGTAATGCCGATTCGGGACGAGGGGCTGCTAATGCTCCTGATGGTCTGCCTGTACCTCTACGACTCGATGAGGTTGCTTCATCGCAATGAGGCCGTCCTCACACCGACACGCAACGGTTGGAAAGTTTGCTTCGGCCTGAGAGAACCGCAGATATCAGGCAGGGAAATTTTTATCCTCGCTCCGCATCTTCCGCATCGGCCGATGTTTCGACCGACCTGGCGATTCGAGACGGGGCCAGACCCGGTCGAGAAGGAGCATTGGGAGGAGAGGCGAAAAGTGCCTTTCGCGTTGGTGTCGCTGATATGGAGCATGGCCATTGCGCTCTTCCTGCTGCTGCCTTTGGGCTTATTTACGAGGTTGGGCCATGAGATGCTGCTCGCCGCCGTTGGGCTGCTCTACCTCAGCATGGTTTCTATGCTGGCGTACCTGGGGTTGCATCGCAACGATATGAAGCTGTCGACAAAGCAGGTCGCTCGGCTCGCCGTCGAATACTTGCTTTGCCCGCCTTTCGCACTGAATGTCGTCAGGACGATCTCGTTCGGCCGCAAAGTGGACGAGGATCTCGTCACGGCCGCGCGCCGTCTCCTGGACCGTGAGCGCTGGTCGTCGACCCGGCAGCAACTGATGCTACGCCTCGATGCAGAGATCGAACTGGAAGAAGAAGGGTCGGCGCGTATGGCGGGGCTGCGGGAGCACCGCCTGAAGCTGGCGGAATAAGACACAACATGTCCATCACGGAAATCGTCGTCACACTCGGCGGGCTCTACTTCGGGTACTGGGTTGTTCTGAAAGTGTTCGCTAGTAAGGATCGACCCGCCGCGAACTCTCGGGATGATCTCTCCGGCGAGAAGCGCCAAAGCGAAAAAACGCAACCTCTATGGCACGAAATACTAAACGTACCGTCCACTGCCTCCACAGGCGAGATACGCCAATCGTACCGGACGCTAGTTAGCCAGTACCATCCCGATAAAGTCGCGACGCTCGGCGACGAGCTTAAGACCGTAGCAGAACGCAAGTCGAAGGAAATCAATCTCGCTTACGAGAAGCCATGCGGCAACGCGGAGAAACCGCCTGAAATTGCTTGCTGCGTTGTTTGGCAGGGGCAGCTGAAAAATCGGTTGGTTGGGGTCAGGGTGTGAGTTATCACGTAAAACTGAGCAGGTTTGAGGCTAATGGGATGGTCGCCC
>JBDTMS010000600.1:0-3433 GCA_039934195.1 Betaproteobacteria bacterium | reverse complement strand
CAAGCGCAGCATGTGGCCGACGCGGCTGTGCTGGTCGTCGATAATGCGACGGGAGAGGTCTTGGCCTATGTCGGTAACTCAGGCACATCGTCGAGTGCGATCTATGTCGACGGCGTACGCGCACCGCGACAGGCCGGCTCGACGTTGAAGCCGTTTCTCTATGAGCTCGCGATCGAGGACCGCATCCTCACCGCCGCCTCGCTGCTGGACGATTCGCCGGTGAATCTTGAAACGACCGGCGGTTTGTACGTGCCGCAGGACTACGACCACGACTTCAAAGGGCTGGTCACTCTGCGCACCGCATTGTCGGGGTCGCTGAACGTCCCGGCCGTGCGGACGTTGAGCATCGTCGGCCCGGAGATGTTCGTCGATCGCTTGCGCGCGCTCGGTCTCGACACGATCACGCACGACGGCGACTACTACGGCTACTCCCTGGCGCTTGGCTCAGCAGAAGTCAATCTGTGGTCGTTGACCAACGCGTATCGCACACTCGCCAACGGCGGCAACGCCAGCGCATTGACCTTGATCCCGGAAAGCAAAATGCCGCCGCATCGCGTACTCGATCGAGCGGCGAGTGCCATCGTCGCCGACATTCTTTCCGACCGGCTCGCACGCAGCATCAGTTTCGGTCTCGCCAATCCGCTTGCGGCGCGCTTCTGGACGGCGGTGAAAACCGGTACCAGCAAAGACATGCGCGACAATTGGTGCGTCGGCTTCAGCACGCATTACACCGTCGGCGTCTGGGTGGGAAATTTCGACGGCAGCGCGATGTGGGATGTATCCGGCATCACCGGTGCGGCGCCGCTCTGGTTGGAGGTTATGGAATACCTGCATCCGAACGGTTCGAAGCCGCCGGCGTTGCCGCGCGGCGTGCAGACCGCCCACGTAAGCTTCGAGCCGGCTGTCGAGCCGCCGCGCGATGAGTTGTTTCTGGAGGGCACCGCTGTCGAACGCGTTGCAGCAAAACCGACCGAAGAGACGCACCCCAACATCGTCTATCCCGGCCGCGGGCAGATCATCGCGATCGATCCCGATATTCCCGGCGAGCTACAACGCGTGCACTTCGAAGCGGTCGGCGCCGGGCTGGATGCGCAATGGTGGCTCAACGGCCAACCGTTGTCGAACGGCGCGTTATGGTTACCGATGCCTGGCACCTGGCTGTTGTCGCTGCACAACGCGGCGGGCACCGAGCTCGATGCCGTTAGATTTGAAGTGCGCGGCCATCATCGGCCGGCCACCGAATAGATCGGTATGGGCACCGCGCTCCCGCATACCGTGCATCGCAGCAACCGAGAGACGCGTGAAACCATCGGCGAAAACGTCTTCGCGTTGGCTTATTACCGGCTGCCGCATTCGGTTACCATAGCTTCGGCGTGCGCGATGCGAGCGCCCTGGGAGACGCGATGCATGGAGACGCGATGAAAACAAAAATTTACGCATTGATGGTTCTACTGCTACTGGTGCCCAAGATGACGGCCGGCGCGGAAGAGCAGCCCGTACTGAAGGTGCACCACGAGGCCAACGTCACCTACGTATCCGGTGGCATCGAGCCGGGGGAGCGCAAGGCGCTCGCGAAAATGGCAGAGCGCTATCAGGTGCAGATGACCTTCTCGGTCGACGGCAGCGACGAACCGGTCAAGGGCGTGAAGGTTACGCTGATCGATTACAAAGGCGATAAAGCAGTCGAGACGATCACGGAGGGACCGATTTTCTTTGCCAATCCGCCCCCGGGCCGCTGGATTTTACAGGCGGAGCTCGATGGCGATAAGTTCAGCAAGCAGGTCGATGTCAACGGGCGCTTCTACATCTCCCTGCCGATTCATTTCAAGCCTGCAGCGAAGTCGAATTAAAGCGTTGTCGCACGCACGTCCCGCCTGTATAAATATCACAAGTGAAACGTCGGAGCCGCCATAAAATGGTGCGCAAGCCCGGCGTAAGACACGTAACTAGAGGAGGAGCCTCCATTGAGTACTACAACGTATAGTCCGGAGTTCGAGAAGGCGGCGTACAAAAAAATTGCTTGGCGTCTCATTCCATTTCTCTTCCTGCTCTACATACTGGCGTATCTGGACCGCGTGAACGTCGGGTTTGCCAAGCTGCAGATGGCGACCGATCTTTCGTTCAGCGACACCGTCTACGGCGCCGGTGCCGGGATCTTTTTCCTCGGCTATTTTCTCTTCGAAGTTCCCAGCAACGTCATTCTGCAGAAGGTCGGCGCGAAGATCTGGATCGCGCGCATCATGATCGTATGGGGCATCATTTCCGCCGCCATGATGTTCACCAATAGCGAGATGACGTTCTACGTGTTGCGCTTCCTGCTCGGCGTTGCGGAAGCCGGCTTTTTCCCAGGCATTATTCTCTATCTGACCTACTGGTTTACCCGCCAGCACCGCGCACGCATGGTCGCCGGCTTTATGACCGCCGTCGCGTTTGCCGGAATCATAGGCGGTCCGGTATCCGGTTGGATCCTGGCGCACATGGCCGATGTCGGCGGCTTGAAAGGCTGGCAGTGGCTGTATCTGCTGGAAGGCATTCCCTCGATTATCGTCGGCATCGGTGTGCTGTTCTATCTGGATGACAATCCCGCGAAATCGAAATGGCTGACCGCTGAAGAAAAGGCGTTCGTGCTGAAACGCCTCCAGGATGAAGAAGCGGTCAAGCAATCGCAAGGCGAGTCGTGTCATTCGATCGGCGATGCGTTTCGCAACGCCAAAGTCTGGATACTCGCATTCGTCTACTTCGGCATTGTCATGGGCACCTACGGCATCTCGTTCTGGCTGCCGCAGATCATCAAAGAAACCATCACCAAGGATCCGGTGCAGATCGGTCTCATCTCGGCGATCCCGTGGGCTGTCGCCGCGGTTGCAATGGTTTTGAATGGTCTGCATTCCGACCTCACCGCCGAGCGGCGCTGGCACGTGGCACTCGCCTGCATCATCGGATCGGTGGCATTCGCGATCAGTGCCATGCCCGGTGTAGGTGGCTGGGCGGGCATCGCCGCGCTGACGGTCGCAACGGCCGGCGTGATGTCGGCCGTGTCGTGCTTCTGGTCCTTGCCGACCAGCATCTTGTCGGGCACGGCTGCGGCAGCCGGCATCGCGCTGGTCAACGCGGTCGGCAATCTCGCCGGTTATGTGAGCCCGTTCGTCGTCGGCCGTATTCGCGATGCTACCCACAGCATGACGTTGGCACTCAGCGTGTTGTCGGTTTCGGTCATGATCGCCGCGCTGCTCACGCTGTATGTGACGTCGATGAAGAGCCGAGTGGTGGTTCCGAAGACCGTATCTGCGTGAGGCGGTCGAAGATGTAGCTTCGTGCGGCACCCGAGCGGTACCTGCCCAGGCGGTGCATAAAAAAACAGCGGCCCGGAACATCGATGCGACTCGATCTTCCGGGCCGCTGTTTTTGCGCGACCGACAACGCGGCCGCTATT
>JBDTMS010000599.1:0-3448 GCA_039934195.1 Betaproteobacteria bacterium | reverse complement strand
TGATTTTTTCCGTTTTGCCTTTTTCCAGAGAACGGACATCGACGCTGCGCTTGGCAAGCTTGCCGATCAACACATCGTAGACTTGGCCAAGCTTGAACTCGTCATCCGCGAACATGGTCAGCACGTGTTCCGCGTGTTCGATGCGTGACTCCGAACCTTTGAAATCAAATCGATTGGTGATTTCCTTGTTGGCCTGATCCAGCGCATTGCGCAGTTCTACTTCATTGACCTCTGAAACGACATCGAAGCTAGCCATTGCATAGCCTCATTAAGGAGCAATCAACGGCACGGTGAACGAGCTCATCGGCAGACTGGTGCCATCATCGAATTCCGCGGCTGCTTCGATGCCGATGCGGGCAATCTGCTCAGCGGTGAGATCGGCGTTACCGTAGCTCGAAAACATCGCGCCAAGCGCGTAGTCGCTGCCGCTGCCGTATGCATAGAATTTCGAGAATTCCTGCACGGTGCGATGCGCAGCGACGCCGAAAATGCCGTGTTTGTTGGCGATCAGACAATCCATGCGCGAGGACTCGAGCGCGTCATCCTTGTCTTCTTCCGGCATCAAAAAGTAACGCTCTTTGAGAAAACCATGCAGCCGGTTCCAGGTGCGAAAGATATTGATCGTCGTATCAAGCCGAATTTCCTCCGGCGCATGGTCGAAGTAATCCTGCAGGATGGTTTTGAAGGTTGCGTAACCGGTGACCGCGAGATAACTGCTGCCGACCTTGAAAATCTTTTCATGGTTGGCGATATAGGTCGCGCTTTCCTTCGCCGTCCCCCACTTAATGAGCGTATCCGCCGCGATCGCTGCAACGCCGTTTTTCCTGACCACCGTGACCGTAGTCATCGCGCCAAGCACTTGCGAACCATCATCGCCATGTCCACACCCTGCAGCCACCAGGTAGCTGCGATTGCCCGTACTGTTCTAGTTGCAAACGCATGCTGACTACGTTCTTCCTCGGGTAGCGGCGATCCGCATGCGCAGCGCGTTCAGCCGGATAAAGCCTTCAGCGTCTTTTTGATTATAGGCGCCTCGATCGTCTTCGAACGTCGCAATGCTGGTGTCGAACAACGAATCGGTTTTCGAGTCGCGCCCGACCGTAATTACGTTTCCCTTATACAATTTCAGTCTTACCCAGCCATTTACGGGCGTCTGCGAGGCATCGATCATCTGCTGCAGCATGCGCCGTTCCGGGCTCCACCAGTAGCCGTTGTAGATGAGGGACGCGTAACGCGGCATGAGCTCGTCTTTCAGATGCGCGACTTCTCGATCGAGCGTGATCGACTCGATCGCGCGATGGCCTCTCATCATGATGGTGCCGCCGGGTGTTTCGTAGCAACCTCGCGATTTCATACCGACGTAGCGGTTTTCTACCAGGTCTAGGCGGCCGATGCCATGACGCGATCCCAGTGCGTTGAGCTCGGTCAGAACGGCTGCCGGGGTCAACGCCTTGCCGTTTACTGCAACGATGTCCCCGGCGCGATATTCGAGCTCGAGGTATTCGGGCTGGTCGGGGGCAGCCTCTGGCGATACAGTCCAGCGCCACATGCTCTCTTCGGGCTCCTGCGACGGATCTTCCAGCGCGCGTCCTTCAAACGAGATATGCAGGAGGTTTGCATCCATGCTGTATGGACTGCCGCCTTCGCGGTGTTTCATCTCGATCGGAATGCCGTGCTTTTCCGCGTAGCCAAGCAGCTTTTCGCGCGATGTGAGGTCCCATTCGCGCCACGGCGCAATCACGCGTATGTCGGGTTGTAGCGCGTAGTAGCCGAGCTCGAAGCGGACTTGATCGTTGCCTTTACCAGTGGCGCCATGCGCGACGCTGGCGGCGTTGGTCTCGCGGGCGATCTCGATCTGCCGCTTCGCAATCAATGGCCGGGCGATACTCGTGCCGAGTAAATATTCCCCCTCGTAGATCGTATTCGCACGGAACATCGGGAACACGAAATCGCGCACGAATTCTTCGCGCAGATCGTCCACGAAAATCTGCTGGACGCCGAACTGCCGTGCCTTCGCCCGGGCGGGCTCGAGTTCCTCGCCCTGGCCGATGTCGGCGGTGAATGTGACGACCTCGCAGTTATACGTGTCCTGCAGCCATTTCAAGATGACCGAAGTATCCAGTCCTCCCGAGTAGGCTAGAACAACTTTACCGATGGAATCCATTTGCCGCCGAAATCCTTATTATTTCGATCAGGTGCGGTTGGGATCCGCTGCCTTTTCCTGTTCTTCTTGCTCGCGCTCGAGGTCGGGCTGATAGACGCCGTCGACCCATTCCCCGATAAATACCTTGCCGTCGGGCCGGCGATATTGCCCCTGTCCGTGCGGCTTACCGTTCTTCCAACCGCCTTCGTAGAAGCTGCCATCGGGCGAGTCGTAGCGACCGGTGCCCTCTTGCACGCTATGCTTCCAGTCGCCTGCGTATTTAGCGCCGTCGGTCTTGCTCAGTACGCCGTGCCCATTGGCCCAGCCGGCGTCGAGATGCCCTTCGTAGAGATCATCCGGCTTGCCTTCGAAAAACCATTGCAGCGCGCCGTCGCCGTCTGCGAAACCGCCTTTGCACGCACCCGTCCACGTGATCGTTTCGCCTGTTCGTGGAAACGTGTTGGCGACCTTGCAGCCATTCTTATCTGCGATCCACGATACCTCTTCATCGGCTGCGAATGCGGTGCCAATCAGCGCCGACGCTACAATCAAGCAAGCCATAAGTGCACGACGAGATAGCAGTTTCATAGGTGCCAGGTCCTTTTCAGTTGCGCCGCTTCACTGCATCGGTTCGGATGCCATAGGGCGTATTAGTTTTCTTGCGCGGGACTTGCCGGGTCGCCCTGCGCGGGGCTCATCGGATTCTCCTGCGCGGGGGCGATCAGGGCGCCTTCCTTCCAGACGCCTTTTACCATCTGACCGGAGCCCAGGATCATAGTGCCCTCGCCATCGGGCTGCCCGTCTTTCCACTCGCCTTCGTAGGCGTCGCCGCCCGGCAACGCAAGCTTGCCTACGCCGTTCTGTTTGCCGTTCGACCAGCCGCCCTGATAAGTCGTCCCATCCGGCATGGTCAATTTACCTGTGCCGGACAGTTCACCACGGTCCAAGGCACCTTCATAACGGGGGCCGGGCTGCTTGTCGATCATCCATTCCATCACGCCTCCGTCTTGGCCGAAACCATTTCGGCACTCGCCACTCCAGCTTACGGTCTCATTGGGTCTGGGATTCGGATTGGCAATCTTGCAGCCGTTCTGATCGCCGATGTAGCCGTCCTCTGCAGCCGCCATTGCAGCAGATGCGGTAAGCCATGCGAAAAGTAGAAATCGCGTCGTCCCGAGTAAGCTCATAGGTGTATGCCTTTTTGGGTCTTGTTGATGTACGCGCTAGTTTTCGACTCTGCCCAGCAGCAAATATTCTATTAAAGCCTTTTGCGTATGCAGCCGGTTTTCTGCTTCATCCCAGACG
>JBDTMS010000598.1:0-3451 GCA_039934195.1 Betaproteobacteria bacterium | reverse complement strand
CGGACTTTGCGGGTTGAATCGGGAACGGCTTTCTTGCCACGCGGGCCGCACAGCGCGCGCTTGTCGGAGGCACCGAGCTGCTTGATGCGGTACTCGGCCTTTGACGCCGTCGACCGATCCGGAAACGCGAATGCGGCCAGCAACCGGTGCGGTGGGTGCGCGCGGGTGTAGCGGGCACCTTTGCCGCTCGCATGTGCCGCGAAGCGGGCGGCAATGTCCCTGGCGATTCCGGTGTAGATGCTGCCGTCGCGGCACTCGATCAGGTACACGAACCACTCGGTGTGGGGCTGCTCCATCGCCGTTGCGCGCTCAACGCGCAATGGCTAGGCCTCCCAGCCAAGGCCCCAAGGGTTGTCGATGATGAACAGCCACGTCCCGTCCGGCTGCCGCCGCGACACTTCCACGCCGTGGCCCGTCATCGTCATCGGCTTGCCATCGGGGCCGGCGCCCTTGAGTTCTCATTTCGACGTGGTGAGTGCGATGCCTTCGGCCTGGCCGATCACCTTGATCGTCATCGTGATCGCGGGCTTCATGCCGAGGAACCCGGACAGCGCCGCGCGGATCGCGGCGGCGCCGTGGACTTCCTGATCGGGCATCGGCCGCAGCGCGGCCTGCGGCTCATAGAGCGCCGTCAGCGCATCGAGGTCGCCGGCGTTGAGCGCGGCCGTGAACAGTTTGTCCAGATCTTCGGGACTGCGCGCAGGCATCGGGAATTCTCCTCGTGGCAAAGCGCCACTCCGGCTCGATTATGCGGTAGATGTCCTCGGCGATCCACCGCACGCCGGCACGCTGCTGCGAGTGTTAGGATCAGCAATCCGCGGCTCGGTGGGTTCCGGGGATTCGGACGGATAACGAACATCGGCGAGGCCTTGATGTCTTTTCAACAAAAAATTTCGCGCAGAGTGCCGGCGTCGATATCTTTTCTCGCGTTGTTCGCCCTGGCCGCTATCGCAGGTATTGCGGGCGATTTGTCCGCGCAAACCGTCACGCGCAGCCCCTATCTGCAAATGGGCACGCCCACGAGTGTGATCGTGCGCTGGCGCACCGATGTCGCCACGGCAGGGCGTTCGCTATGGAACGGAGGCGGGCGATCTCGCAAGCGTTGCCGACTCTGCGGTTGGTACCGATCACGTGGTGACGCTAACCGGTCTTAGCCCCGACACGCGCTATTTCTATTCGGTCGGCACAACCACTGTGACGCTCGCTTCGGGACCGGATCAGAAGTTCGTGACGTCGCCACCTGCCGGCGCTTCCAAGCCGATGCGGATATGGGTGATCGGGGACGCGGGGACCGGCACCGCCAGCCAGGCAGCGGTGCGCGGCGCTTATTCGACATTCAACGGATCGGCTGAAACCGACTTGTGGCTGGTGCTGGGAGACAATGCCTACGATGTTGGATCAGACGCCGAATACCAGGCCAAGCATTTCGCGATTTATCCATCGCTGCTGAAAAGCTCGGTGAGCTGGTACACGCTTGGCAATCACGATGCGGGTACGGGTGCGGTGGGGGCTCATCCATACCGAACGATGTTCAGTCTGCCGACGGCAGCGCAGGCCGGAGGCGTCGCCTCGGGAACCAAGAATTACTACTCGTTTGACTACGGCAATGTTCACTTCATCAGCCTGGATTCGCAAGAAACGAGCCGCGCACCCGGAGGCGCGATGGCGTCCTGGCTGCTAAGGGATTTGCAGAACAACACGCTGCCCTGGGTGATTGCATTCTGGCATCACCCTCCCTACAGCAAAGGTTCCCATAACTCCGATACCGAAACCAATCTCGTTGAAATGCGCAGTAATTTCCTGCCCATTCCATCCACCGGCGCATCATTTTCGGCACCCCCTTCGATCACGCTGGCTGCGAACGCGTCGGACGAGCTGCGGAAATTCGGTATCGATGCCGCAACCTAGGGCGCACGGCGCAACGGTTCGCGCTTGCGCCGCGTCATTTGAACGACCGACAGCCGACTCCTACCGCGAGCAGGCAGTTTCCTGATGCACGAGCCATGCGTTGAGGGGGTCAGCCGGCGAACAGACGCAGCAGCCCGAACACCGAAGCACCTAGCATGATCGCCAGCGGGAAGCGGCCGAGCCGGCGCAACGACGGCAGCCACGAACCTGTTTCGCCGTAAGCATCGTAGAACGCCTGCTCTTCGCGCAGGCGATCGCTGCGCGAGGGGACACAGTCCATGGGGCAACGCGCGCTGCGACACCAGCGCCAGGACGTAGAGTTCGTGCATGATCAGGGGCTCCGCAGATTGCCGCGTTCCAGCAGGCGCTGTCGATGTTCGAGGTCGTAGATGTCGGTAGCGCCGGCAAGGTACGCTTCCCGCCGGTGGACGTCCCAGCGGTGCATGCTGTCGGCGAGATGCCGGAAAAATCGCATCACTTTCTTCATGGGTGTCTCCAGGGATAGGCGACCAAGCGCCACTGCTATTTCGACGTGAGCGTCCGGCCGTGCCCGCGTGGCGCGACGAGGCGGGCGATGGCTGCTTTGGCCCGCCCGATCAGCGCGGCGATGTATTCGCGGCGCAGGTCACGCGCGGCCCGTTCGAGCGCGAATCGATCCGTCGGTGCGGGCCAGTCCGGCCGCGGGGCAGCTGAAATTGTGCGTTGCAGCATATCGGCGCTAAAATTGGTGCCGGCCCGCATGGGAAAGACCCGCGCCGGGGCGTTGCCGGTGTTGGACGCAGTCTTGGGATCGACCGCGAATTGGCTTGTGCTCATACCGATCTCCTATCCAAGTTATTGATATTTAGGTCTAAGAGGCAGACGTGTACAATGTGGGCTTGCCCGAACCAAAAATCCAATCAAATGTATGAATGGCGGCGATCGGGCTGCCAAATGACCGGCTAAGAGATTGGTGCATCGCGACATTATTGGCGTTTTCCAAGGGCCAGGAGGCTCTGAACGGAACGAAAATGGACCTTAATCACCTGCGTTCTTTTGCCGCGGTCGCCAAATTTGGCCACCTCACCCGGGCGGCCGAGACGCTGCATCTCAGCCAGCCAGCGCTTTCCGGGCACATCAAGGCGCTGGAAGAGCAGTTCGGCGTACCGCTATTCGAACGCACGCCTTCGGGGATGACTGTCACGCCGGCAGGGCGATTGCTGCTTGCCGAGGCCGAGCAGATCCTCGAGGCCGTGATGCATCTCGCCCATTCGGCGCAGCAATTGCGCGGTCAGCCGACGGGACATCTGAAGCTCGGGACCATCCTCGATCCGGTCGTTCTGCGTGTTGGCAACCTGCTGGTGCGCGCTCTCGACCGCTACCCGCAGATCGAGATCGAGTTGCATCAGGTGATGTCGAGCGACGCGCTGGCGCGTGTGCGCAGCGGCACGCTCGATGCGAGTTTCTACTTCGGCGCGCAGCCGGATTCCGACCTCATCAGCGTGCCGCTGCGGGAGATGACCTACCGTGTGGCGGTACCGGCGGCGTGGGCGGCCGAACTCGC
>JBDTMS010000597.1:0-3455 GCA_039934195.1 Betaproteobacteria bacterium | reverse complement strand
CTTGGCTTGGGATTGAGCTGCCGCAGATTAACGCGATCGCAGCTAGTGCAACGAGTAGTCGGGATCTCAAACGGGCGGCAGGGAAGAGTGCCTTGAACGCGGATGCCGTTATCATCGTCGTCGTCCCCATTAGATCGCCAGCTCACCGACCTTTGCAAGAAAATCATCATAGGCGCCTCGAATCGTCGGCGTAATGTGTCATCGTGGCTACACAGCGTTGGGAATAGAGCGATGCTCAATCGAGCTCACCACAGTCTGGAGAAAGCTACTGCAAGCCAGGCTTCCCGGGCTCGCGCGATCCAGCTAGACGCGTTCTTTTGATGATCGTGACTTCCGGCGCGAGGATGCGTGGCAGCAGCTACAACGCGTTACACGCCGCCCCGGGCGTTAGAGGCGGCCTGCCTAACTTAAACGCGATGTGCGCAATGTAATGTGCTGGGTTTGCGCAGCTCGATCATCCCGAACGCCATCACTGATTCAAATCAACGCGAACGATGTCGCCGGTCTGCGTGAGCAGATTGCCTTGCACGTAGCCGACGAATGAATGACCGTCCGGACTCCAGCTTGCATCGGTCGCCCACACTTTGCCGCGAAATTCCGGGTGGCCGCGCTGATTGAAATAAGTAAGCCTGCGCTTGTTGGAGCCGTCTGCGTCCATGATCCACCAGTCGGTGGCGCCTTGCGCGCCGTTACCGAGATTGGTCATCCACAGGATGTGCGTGCCATCCGGCGAATAAACAGCGTGCTCGTTGTATTGCAGATTGGTAAGGCGCGAAACGATGGTGCCGCTTGCCAGATCCAAGATGTAAGCGTCCGAGCTCCAGATCGAACCGCCGCGGCTGCCAGTGAACAACAACCCGGTGCCGTCCGGTGTGAACCCATCGTTTTCATAGAACGAATCTACGACCGGTTCGTACGCTTTAATTTCGCTCAGTTGCGCACCCGACGGCGTCGCCTCGAAGCGGGCCGTACGCAAGGTCCAGTAACCTGCAGTCTGTCGCGCCGATAGATCGAAAATCTTCGCAGGCGCCTTCATCTGCGTCCATGACAAATACAATCCGTCACGTGAGAAGTGCGGCATTAGCACGCCGCTGCCGCGCGTCGCAGGCAAGTTGGTCAGCTGAATCAATTGACCGCCGTCCAGGGCGATTGCCCACAAGTCGCAAAACTGTCCGAAGCCGGGAAGCGCTTCGTACGACATGCCGGGGTGGCTCGCTTTCTCGGCGATGAAGACGATGAAATGTCCGTCGGGACGCCAGGTAGGCGAGCCGCGATGCGTTCGACGCGGCAGCCGTGGGTCGTTGCACGTCAAGCAGCGATCGGCCGAGCCATCGGGCGCCATGACATGCAGCTGGTAGTAACCTGCACTGTCCGGCGCGTCGTAGGCGATAAGGTTTTGCGACGGCGACCAATCCACCTGCCCGCCGAGCGCACGCAAGGTCACGATACGTTGCACCGTCGGTGAGCTGGGCGTGTGCGCGGGCGCGTCCTGACAGACAGCGGTCAAACTCGCGAGATATGACAGGAACAATGCAATCATGCGATACGGGCGAGATGGATAACGGCTGCATGCGAGCTGGGGCTTCATTGGCCACCTATTATTGTTGAGATGAGTGGTGTAGCTTGCCCCGATCGATGCCGACCTGCAAGCGGCTCGAGCCCCGCGTGCCAGCCGAGCAGGCGGACCGTCCTGGAAGGTGTCAGACGCATCGATCGCTACAGTTTGCGCGACGGCGTCGGGTGACGCGCCGCTGCTCGTAACCCAGTTCCGGAATACGCAGAATCATCAACGTGAAGATCGCCACCTATAACGTGAACGGTGTTAATGGGCGCCTACCGCGGTTGCTCGAATGGATCACCGAGACGAGTCCGGACGTAGTGTGTTTGCAGGAACTGAAAACCGACGACCCCAAATTTCCAATCCAGGCGATCGCGGCCGCAGGCTACGGAGCAATTTGGCACGGACAGCGAGCGCATCATGGCGTTGCGATACTCGCGAAGAGAGAAAAGCCCGTCGAAATCCGGCGCGGCCTGCCCGGCGACGACGAAGACATTCACAGCCGATATCTCGAAGCCGCAGTTAAAGGTCTGGTAGTAGCCTCGATCTATCTGCCGAACGTCAACCCGCGGCCGAGCCCGAACTTCGACTATAAGCTTGCGTGGTTCGAGCGATTGATCGCGCACGCCGAGTCGCTGCATCGGTCCGGCGGGCCGGTCGTACTCGCGGGCGATTTCAATGTCGTACCGACGAATGCAGACATCTATAACGCCTGGGTCTGGCGAGACGACGCGGTGATGCAACCCGAGGCGCGCGACGCTTATAGACGGCTGCTCGCGCAAGGCTGGATCGATTCGATGCGGCACCTTCATCCGAAGGAAAAGATCTACACGTTCTGGGTCAATGCGGGCGCGTTTCAGCGCAATGCGGGTGTTCGGATGGACTTCTTATTGGTGAGCGCGGCGCTCGCATCGAGGTTGGAAGCGGTCGAGGTAGATAGTATTTATCGCGGACGAGAAAAACCCAGCGACCATGCGCCAACTTGGATTTCGCTATCGGATTGAACCGCAATGCCCGACTTGGATCTCGCTATCGAGCTGAACCGCAAAGTCGAGAAGCGCATAAGGCGTTGCGCTACCCGAAGGCCGGTGCGGTTCCCGCTGTAGAGGTCCGCCGCCGATCGCCAAGTTGGCTACAATCGTGGCATGAAACGTTCAGGCGTTGCAGACCTTCCGCTGCACGGTGGCAGAGTGCCACAGTGGCTTGCCGAGCGGATGACCAAGCTCGGCATCGCCATTACTGAGACCATCGTCCACGACTACGGAACGTCGGCGTTTCTGTCGCGACTCAGCGATCCGTTCTGGTTTCAAGCCTTCGGCGCTGTGATGGGCATGGACTGGCACTCGTCCGGGATCACGACCTCGGTGATCGGCGCGCTCAAGCGCGGCTTGACACCACGCGCCGACGACCTCGGCCTCTACATCTGTGGAGGGCGCGGAAAGGCCTCGCGAAACACGCCGGACGAGCCGCGTACGATCGCCGAGCGTAAGGGTTTCGACGGTGACGCGCTGGTCCGCACCAGCCGACTCACTGCTCGCGTCGACAACAATGCGATTGCCGACGGCTTTCAGATTTATCTGCATAGTTTTATCGTGACGGAGAGCGGCGAATGGGCCGTAGTGCAGCAAGGTTTGAACGACGACAGCGGCATGGCGCGTCGATACCACTGGCACTCGGCGTCGGTCAAAGACTTCACGGCCGAACCGCATACGGGGATCGTCGGCGAAAATCTCGGCACGATCATGAATCTCGTCGATGCGCACGCGGCGCCGGCGCAAAGCGCGATGCTCGAGATCGCGCGCGAACGTCCGCAAGCTGCGCTCGGTGTCGCTCGTCAGTTGCAGCTGCCACGTCATCATCAAGTGCTTCCGGAAAACGTCGATCTGAAGCGGCTGGG
>JBDTMS010000596.1:0-3455 GCA_039934195.1 Betaproteobacteria bacterium | reverse complement strand
AATGCGCGCAAACCCATCCGAGTCAAATCACGCGGAGAAGACGACAGCCTGTTCGGATCATCTCTCGCGGGGAGCCAAACCATGAATGCATACGTCCCGGCAAAACGAATCCACAGCTTTCATCCCCCTCAGCGCACGTTGATGGGTCCGGGTCCATCGGAGATCAACCCGCGCGTGATGGCGGCGATGAGCCTGCCGGCGATCGGCTATCTCGATCCGATCTTCGTCGAGATGATGGAAGAGTTGAAAGGCCTGCTGCGCTATACGTTTCAGACCCGGAACGAGCTGACTTTTCCGATCTCGGGCCCCGGCTCGGTCGGCATGGAGTATTGCTTCGTCAATCTGGTTGCGCCCGGCGATAAGGTCATCGTTTGCCGCAATGGCGTGTTCGGCGGACGCATGATCGAAAACGTCGAGCGCTGCGGCGGCACGGCCATCGTGGTCGAAGATGCGTGGGGTGAAGCGGTCGATCCTAATAAATTCGACGATGCATTCAAACAGAATCCCGGTGTCCGCATCGCTGCGTTTGTACATGCGGAAACCTCGACCGGCGTCCAATCGGACGCGAAGACGTTGATCGAGATCGCGCATCGCCACAACGCGATCACCATCGTCGATGCCGTCACCTCGCTTGCCGGCACGCCGGTGCTGGTGGACGAATGGAATGTCGACGCGATCTATTCCGCCAGTCAGAAATGTTTGTCGTGCACGCCGGGCCTGTCGCCGGTGTCGTTCAGCGATCGCGTCGTCGAGCACGTAAAAGCGCGCAAAGACAAGATTCACAGCTGGTTCATGGATATGAATCTGCTACTCGGCTACTGGGGCGCGACCAACCGCACGTATCACCACACTGCGCCGACCAACAGCTTGTACGCGCTGCATGAAGCGCTGCTGATTCTGCGCGAGGAAGGTATCGAAAATTCGTGGGCGCGGCACCAGCGCCATCATCTGGCATTGAAGGCCGGGCTCGAGGCGATGGGCTTGAAGTTCTTGGTGAAGGAAGGCGCGCGCCTGCCACAGATGAACGCCGTGCATATTCCTGAAGCGATCCGTGCGCGCGAGGGCGAAGTGCGCAAGACGCTCCTCACTGAATTCAATTTGGAGATCGGCGCTGGTCTCGGGCCGCTCGCCGGCAAGATTTGGCGTATCGGCACGATGGGTTATTCGAGCAAACCCGAGAACGTGATGTTGTGCTTGTCGGCGCTTGGCTCAGTGCTCGCCGATATGGGATTGCCGATTCACGTAGGCGATGCCGAAGCGGCTGCGCATCAGGCGTATGCGCATCTGCACGTGAGCGCCGCGCAACAGAAAAAGCGCACGAAGGCTGCTGCTTAGAGCTTGCCGGATCAATACAAAGGGCCGCATCAGCGGCCCTTTTTTTCGTCTACACCACACGGCAGTTACGACAACCCGAGCCGCTGCCAAATCGTCGTCGTCGGCCCGGCCTGATTCAATGTATAGAAATGCAATCCCGGCGCACCGCCGCGCAGAAGGCGATCGCACAACTGGGTGATCACATCCAGCCCGAATGAGCGGATGGCGCCGGTGTCGTCGCCGAAGCCTTCCAGCTTGCGGCGGATCCAGCGCGGAATCTCGGCGCCGCAGGCATCGGAGAAGCGAGCCAGTTGCGCGAAGCGGCTGATCGGCATGATGCCCGGCACGATCGGGATATCGATCCCTTGCGATTGGCACTCGTCGACGAAAGCGAAGTATGCATCGGCGTTGAAAAAATACTGCGTAATGGCCGAGTCGGCACCGGCTTCGACCTTGCGCTTGAAGTTTGCCAGATCGTCCTGCGACGAGCGTGCCTGTGGATGGTATTCGGGATAAGCGGCGACTTCGATATGAAACGCGTTGCCGAATTCGCTGCGAACGAACTGCACCAACTCATTTGCGTAACGAAACTCGCCGGGATCGACCAGCCCAGAGGGCATGTCGCCGCGTAGCGCGACTACCCGTTTCACGCCGGCTTCGCGATAGCGGACCAGCATCTCGCGCACCAATTCTTTGGTGGACGCGATACACGATAGATGCGGAGCGGCCTGATGACCGTCCGCGCAGATCTCGAGCACGGTGCCGATTGTGCGGTCACGGGTCGAGCCGCCCGCGCCGAAGGTCACCGAGAAAAACGCCGGATTGAGTTGCGCAAGCTGCTTGCGCGTGACGCGCAGCTTGTCTTCGCCTTCCGGCGTCTGCGGCGGAAATAACTCGAAAGAATACGTACGGGAGGCCATGCAGATTGCCTCGTTGTGCGGAGACCACCCGCAGCGCTCGAGCGAGCGCGACGTTCGATGGAAAGCGCGAGCCGGCAAGATCGCCCGGCTCGCGCGGATTTACGACAGCTTAGTAGCGATACGTATCCGGCTTGTATGGGCCGGATTTGTCGACGTCGATGTAGCGAGCCTGCGCGTCGGTGAGCTCGGTGAGTTGCGCGCCGAGCTTGTGCAGTTGCAGTCGCGCCACTTTCTCGTCCAGATGTTTCGGCAGCACGTAGACGCCGAGCGGATAGCGGCCCGGATTATTGAACAGCTCGATCTGGGCGATGGTCTGATTCGCAAACGAGGAGCTCATCACATAACTCGGATGCCCGGTACCGCAACCGAGATTAACCAAGCGACCTTCGGCTAGCAGAATGATGCGCTTGCCATCGGGGAAGATGATGTGATCGACCTGCGGCTTGATGTTGTCCCACTTGTATTGCTTGACGGCGGCGACGTCGATTTCGTTGTCGAAGTGGCCGATGTTGCAGACGATCGCGTTGTTCTTCATGCGCTTCATATGATCGTGCGTGATCACATGATAATTGCCGGTTGCCGTGACGAAGATGTCGGCCTTGTCCGCCGCGTAATCCAGGGTCACGACGCGATAGCCTTCCATCGCCGCTTGCAGCGCGCAAATCGGATCGATCTCGGTGATCCAGACCTGTGCCGACAGCGCGCGCAATGCCTGCGCCGAACCTTTACCGACGTCGCCATAACCTGCGACCAGCGCGACCTTGCCGGCGACCATTACATCGGTTGCGCGCTTGATGCCGTCGACCAGCGATTCTCGGCAGCCGTACAGATTGTCGAATTTCGATTTGGTAACGGAGTCGTTCACGTTGATTGCCGGGAAGCGCAGCACGCCTTCCTTCGCCATTTGGTACAGGCGTTTCACGCCGGTGGTGGTTTCCTCGGTCACGCCCTTGATATGCGCGAGACGGGTCGAATACCACTTACCGTCCTTGGCAAGCTTGGCTTTGATAGATGCGAACAAATGCGTTTCTTCTTCGCTGCCCGGATGCTGCAGCAGCGACGCATCGGTCTCCGCACGCGTGCCCAGATGCAGCAGCAATGTCGCATCGCCGCCGTCATCGAGAATCATGTTGGTGAAACCGCCATCGGGCCACTCGAAGATGCGATGGGTGTAATCCCAGTACTCGGCCAGCGACTCGCCTTTGTAGGCGAACACCGGAA
>JBDTMS010000595.1:0-3457 GCA_039934195.1 Betaproteobacteria bacterium | reverse complement strand
CGGGAAGCGAGAAACCGCTTCCACTCCGTTCATGCGAAAACTTTGCGACAGAACCATCATCTCTACCAAATCGCGAAAGCTCAACTTATAGCGAAGGTACCAACGTACGCACAGGATGATCACTTCACGATCGAAGTGTCGACCCTCGAACAACGCGTCCACGCTCACCATTTTGCTCATACCGGCCCTCAGTACAAAAGGCCTACAGCCTAACCGCTCTCTCTATTTGCACCAGAGCCCTCGTACTTCACGCTTTTCCAAAGCCGCTCGATGAACACGTTATCGATCCAACGCCCCTTGCCATCCATACTGATCTTGATGCCGTGTAACTTGAGAATTTTGGTCGATTTGTCGCCAGCTGAATCCTTAATATTACTGCTTGACGATGATCAGCCGACCAAATGTCGATGAAGCTACACAGCGCTCGCCACGTGACTATCGGCATCTGTCTATACTCACTGTGCAAACAATGACTGGAGGCCGGAACAATGAAGTTCTTCGCGAAGTCTCGTGGACGGATTGGGATCGCAGCGCTTGCCGTTGCGGTCTTCAGCATATCTGCCAGTGCGAAAACCTTCGTCTACGTGTCGAACGCCGAGGATGGCGACATCAGCACGTACATGATGACCGTCGACGGCGAGCTGCAACCCGGAGCGCGTGTTAAGGCTGCACAACTGGTGATGCCGATGGTGGTGAGCGCCGACAAGCGCCATCTCTACGCGGCGTCGCGATCGAAGCCGTTTTCGATGCATGCCTACAATATCGATCGCGCAACCGGTGCACTGACCTCGCTCGCCGTCTCGCCGCTCGCTGAGAGCTTTCCATACATCTCGATAGACAAGACCGGCCGGTTTCTATTCGGCGCATCGTATGGCGGCAATCTAATCAGCGTCAACACGATCGGCAAAGACGGGCGTGTCTCTGCGGAGCCGTTGCAAACGATCCCGGTGGGACGCAACGCCCACTCGATACGCACTGATCAGAGCAATCGATTCGTCTACGTCCCTGCGCTTGGCACCGATCAGATTTTTCAGTTCATGCTCAACGCGAAATCAGGCAGGCTGACTGCGAACACACCTGCGGTCGCGCTGATGAAAGCTGGGACGGGCCCGCGCCACTTCATCATCTCGCAGGACAACAATTTCTTATATGCGCTGAGCGAGATGCTCGCGACGGTAACGACATTCTCCATCGACAGTAAGACCGGCCTTCTTACGGAGGTAAGCTCGGCGACCGGCCTGCCGCCGGGAACCAAGCTCGGGCCAGGCGCGCCGCGGGCGCCGGTCGGCGTCGCCAACGCAGCACCGCCGCGCAATACCGATAACGACATCTGGGCCGCAGATATTCACATGACGCCTAACGGTCGCTTTCTCTACATCTCGGAGCGCACCGACGGGATGCTCGCGCAATTCAACATCGATGCGCAGACGGGAAAGCTCACCTACATCGGCAGCACGCCAACCGAGAAACAACCGCGCGGCTTCGCGATCGATGGGCGCGGGCGCTTTCTGATCGCGTCTGGAGAAAAATCGGAAACCGTTTCCGTTTACGCGATCGAGCAGGCAACCGGTGCGTTGCAGTTCTTGCAAAAATATCCGGTGGGCAAAGGCGCCAATTGGGTCGAGATCGTCGATTTCGATTGAGTGCGAGTGTTGCAGCGGTTTTGCTCGAGGTGAGGCATGGTCTAGGTGAAGCCTGATCGAATCGTTCCCGATCGGCATGTACTTTTTTGCTTTACGCTGTCCTCCGAGCAGCCAGCCGGTCAGCCGAGTAAAGTATTCTCGCCATCGCCCAACATGGGGGCCAATACATGGGCGTAGCACCGAACGCGTGCGTAACCGCGCGGCAAACGAGATGCGTTCAATGCGCTGACGCCAGGCAAACTGCTATTTGCGCAGGTAGAGTTCTAGTCACGATGTTACTGGCACGCAACTTGGTTTGTAAGTGATTTATCGTGTCCTCGCTTGGTTTCGTACGTACCACAAGCCCGTATTCCAAGCTCGTATTCAGAGCCTAAAAGGAGACCCCGGTCGTGAGCAAAAACTACAAACGTCGCCAGTTCCTCAAGAATGCCGCCGCTGTCGGCGGTGCTGCTGCGGTACCCGGCATCCTGAAGTCCAATTCTGTATTTGCGGCAGACAAGGCGAAAACGCTAGTCATGGCGTCTCCGTCGACGCCGCAAGGTCTCGATATCGAGTTCGATGTGAGTCTTGGATCGATCGATGTGCTCGGCGCGCTCTACGAGTACATGCTCGCGTACGAGAAGATTCCCGATCCGCAGAGTCCGGACGTCATGCGGGAAGACACCGGCGTGCATGCCGACAAAAAGAACGGTCTGGCACTGCGCGGCCGTCTGGCCGAGAGCTGGGACGTATCGCCCAACGGGCTGAAGGCAACGTTCAAGTTGCGCGATGGCGTGAAAAGCAATTGGGGCAATCCGTTCACCGCGCAGGACGTGAAGTGGACTTGGGATCGCAAGTTCAATCTCAAAGGCCAAGGCGTGTTCCAGACCGCCGTGCTCGGCTTGAAGAGTCCCGACCAGATCAAGGTCGAAGGGCCACTCGCCATTTCGTTCAATTTGGAAAAGCCGAGCCCGATTCTGCTCAAGCAGATGTGCAATCTGGCAAATCCGATCTACGACAGCAAGAAGTGCGGCGAGGCCGGCGGCAAGGATGATCCATGGGGCACCAAGTTCTTACAGAACGAAAGCGCAGGCTTCGGTTCGTACAAGATCGATCAGATCGTGCGTGGACAGCAAGCCGTGTTCAAAGCGCACCCAGACTACTGGGACAAGAAGCCTTACTTCGACACCGTGATCATGCGCGAGGTACCGACCTCTGCGAGCCGCTTGTCGCTGCTAAAGGGGGGCGCCGTCGACATCGCGCAATTCCTGCAGCCGCGCGAATACGAAAGCTTGAAGGGCGACCCCAACGCGACCTACGATGCGGTACGCTCGTCGTACATGATCTGGCTCGAGCTCAACAACAAGATGCCGCCGTTCGACAACGTCAAGGTTCGCCAAGCGGTCAATTACGCGATCCCGCACGACGAAATCATTCGCACGATCTATTACGGGCAAGCCGATAAGCTGACCGCGCCGATGCCGTACATCTACCCGATGGCGGACACGTCGTTCTTCCAATACAACTACAACCTGGAAAAGGCGAAAAAGCTGCTCGCGGACGCAGGCTTTCCGACCGGATTTAAAACCACACTCAGCTACAACGCGGGCGATCCGACGCAAGAACCGATCGCGCTGCTGTATCAAACCTCGCTGCGCCAGATCGGTGTCGACGCGCAACTGGAAAAGCTGCCCGCCGGTGTGTTCTACGAGAACGTAACCAAACGCCAGAAGCCGGTCATCTTCTATCTCGATTCTCCGTGGACGCCCGATCCCGGCTATTCGCTGTTCCTGTATTTCCACTCGAAGAGCTACGTCGACTACAGCAACTACACA
>JBDTMS010000594.1:0-3464 GCA_039934195.1 Betaproteobacteria bacterium | reverse complement strand
TGCGGCGCTCCAACGCCTGGCTCATCGCCAGACACAGGCTTTTGAACGCAGCGTAGTCGCTTTCGGACAATTTCGGCTTCTGGCTACCGCCATCCATATAAAGCATTCCGTACGGCTGTCCCTTCAAATGCAGCGACATTGCGAGGAATTCCCGGTTGCCGAGTTTCTTGGCAAGCGAGGGCGGCAGCAGCGGCGATAATTTCGCGCGATGTGCATCGCTGAACCACACGCCCTGCACTTTGCCGATCAGTCTAGCGAACAGATGCGGCGAGCCCAGCGCGAATCCCAATTCGCCCGGTAGCAGTCCGGACTCGAGCATCAGTGCCTGCTGCGTGACGACCTTAGCGCCCGCGCCGTCGACTGCGCCGAACCAGATGTGGCGCGCACCGAGGGCGATATGCAATGCATAGAATACCAGCGCCGACACGGTTGCAACGTCGCAGAGTTGCGCTCCGAGGTGGGCAAGTTGCTGGGTCACCCGGATCATGACGTCGGCTGCCTCCTCGGAAGCAGCCGGGTCCGCCTCCTCCGGCCAGTCTCCAGGCAGCAGCGGCAGCCATGCGGCAGCGGGACGAACACCGGTGAAATTCCAAGTATGCGCGGCGACCAGCGCGGCCTGACGAATGCAGCGCATGGCGTTGGCTGCCGGCAGGTTGACCAGTTTCTGAATCGCCGCATAGTCGCTCGGTAGCGCTTCGTCATCCCAGCCGTTGGCCGAATGCCGCGCAAGCGCAACCGACAATGCAACCGTCGTCACGCGCGGCGTATCCGCATGGTGATCGTCCATCAACGATTGCAACAGTGCCGGCAGGTTCCATTCTTTGGCCAATGCGAGCTGGAGCTCGACCAGCTCGAAGCCCAAGCAGGCTCGCTGAGCGGTAGCGCTGCGCAATCCTCGATGATGATGGGTCAGATGCTCGATCTGCACCGCGATGCCGGGTGCGACGTTCCACAGCAGCAACTCGCCGAGATCATGCAGCAGCGCGCTGGTCACGACTTCATCGGATTCCATATCGTGTCGCAACGCGGAGAAGCTGCGCGCATAGCTGCCCGCATGCGTCGCGCGGCTGATGACCCGCAGCACGCCTTGCAGCGCGCGCGGTTGATCGACCATCTGGTCTTCGATTGCCTGTAGGCTGTTCATCTCGGCGAAGAAGGCGGTCAGGCCGTGCATCATCACGGCGTGCTCGACGGTAGTCACTTCGGTCGGCTGGCGCTTGGTGAGCCGCGATTGCGAGAAGCGCAGGACTTTGAGGGTCATCAATGGATCGCACAGCACCATGTGCGACAGGTCGCGCGCGGTTAGCGTGTCTTCCTTTTTTCGCAGACGCCGCAGCGCATCGATCGTGCTGCGCAATACCGGAATATCCTTACCGCTGAGATTGCGGACCCAGTCTGCTAGCACGGTCATGGCAGCCGCTGCCGCTGTACTACAGCCGCCAGACGTACAGCGGCGCGTGCCGGGCGCTTGCCAGCGGCAGCATTAAATCGGGCGCCGTCTCGGCCACCACAAACGCATGGCTGACGAATAAACTGCCCGGCCGCATTTCGGCGCGCACCTTTTGCCACAACTGCGACATGACTTCCGGCGAGAGGAACGCATACACGAGGTCGTAGCTGGATAGATCTTCGCGCCAGAAATCTCGGCGACGAATTTCGCTGTTCGGGATATGACGGAATCGCATCTGCGCAATCCAGGCTGGCAGCGGGGCAAGCTCGTGGCCGGTGAGGTGCAGATGCGGACTGGATCGATGCATCGCGCTCAGTACACCGCCGAAACCGCAGCCGAGATCGAGCATGCGCAACGTTGCATCGTGCGGCAGCATCGACGCCAGACGCGCGCACACTTCGCGGCTGGTGAGGAACAGCGGGACGCGGGTTCGATAAGTCGTCCAAAACAGCAGCAACAGCATCACGAAAGCGCCGAGAAACCACGCCGGATGCACACTGACTTGTTGCAACTCAATCGCCGCGGGCACGAACAGCACGTTGATCGGCAGCCACCAAAGCTTCAGCGCCAACAGGACGCCGATAATCGCGGCGGCGACACCTTGAACGAGCGCCCAGTCGACCGGCGTGCTGGCGCCAGCGCCGGGTTGCAGCGCGAACGACACGATCGCGATGATCGCGCCGCCCACCTGCGCGGCAAGCGCGCGCACCGGCGGCGGCAGACGCGAAGTCCTACTCCTTGACGGTGCCGGCATTGAACAGCCCAGAATTCAGATCGCCCGCTTCTTCGATTTCCACTGTGCCGCCGTCTTTGGCTGCGGCCTCGTCGGCTTTCTTGTTCATGACGATGATGCTGACGCGCCGGTTGATCGGACTGGCCGCATCGTTCGTATCGAGCAGGACCGAAGCCGACAACCCCACGACGCGGGCAATCCGCTTGTCATCCATGCCGCCGGCAATTAGCTCCCGCCGCGCGGCGTTGCCACGGTCGGCGGACAGCTCCCAGTTGCTATAGCCGCCCTCGCCACCCGAATAAGGGACCGCGTCGGTGTGACCGGACAAGCTGATCCGGTTCGGGACATCGTTCAGTACTTTGCCGATCTCCTGCAGGATCTGGCGCGTGTAGGGCTGCAACTGTGCACTGCCGATCGCGAACATCGGACGATTTTGCTCGTCGACGATTTGGATGCGCAGCCCTTCGGTCGTGAGATCGATGAGCAGCTGATTTTTGAACTGACTGAGTGTCGGACTGGCAGCGATGGCTTTTTCGACTTTGCGCTTGAGCTCGCCGAGCACAGCCATCTCCTGGCGCGCCAGCTCCTGCTCAGCGCGCTTGGTGTCCATCGCTTTGGCGTCGCTCGGTTTCGCTCCTTTTGCCGCCTCGCCCTTGCGCTGCTGACCGTCTCTCTTGCTTACGTCGGTGCCCCCGCCCTTCAAGACACTAGTCACGTCGCCCGCACTCGAGCCGCCCATCAGCGAAACTTTGAGCGGCGTTTTGAAGTACTCGGCAATCCCCTGGAGCTCGGCTTTGGTGGTTGAACCGAGCAGCCACATCAACAGAAAGAACGCCATCATCGCCGTCACGAAGTCGGCGTAGGCAATCTTCCAGGCGCCGCCGTGATGACCGTGCGCGCTCTTTTTGATGCGCTTGACGATAATCGGCCGTTGCGAGTCGTCGCTCATCGTTGTGCCGGCTACTTGCCCTTACGCTGTTTCACTTCGCTTTCGAGCTCGGCGAACGTTGGACGCTCGGTCGAATACAGCACCTTGCGTCCGAATTCGACCGCGACCTGCGGCGCGTAGCCGTTGAGGCTCGCCAGCAGCGTGACCTTGATGCATTGGAGCATCTTGCTGCCCTCTTGCAGCTTGTGCTCCAGCAACGTCGACAGCGGACCGACGAACCCGTATGCCAGCAGAATACCGAGAAAGGTTCCCACCAAAGCCGCGGCGATCAGTTTGCCGAGCTCAGCCGGGGGCAGACCGACAGATTCCATGGTGTGCACGACGCCCATGAC
>JBDTMS010000593.1:0-3471 GCA_039934195.1 Betaproteobacteria bacterium | reverse complement strand
TGCAGCGCCTGCGCGATAACCCCGAATGCGCACAACAAGAATACGACCGCATTCTCGACGCCAGCGATCCGGGCTTGCATGCGCATCTAACATTCGATTTGCAAGACGACATCGCCGCACCGTTCATCGCGGTCGGCGCGCGACCGCGAATGGCGATTTTGCGCGAGCAGGGCGTCAACGGTCAGATTGAAATGGCAGCGGCGTTCGATCGTGCGGGGTTCAACGCCGTCGATGTGCATATGAGCGACATCATTGCGGGGCGCGTCGCCTTGAGCGATTTCAAAGGGCTCGTCGCACCAGGCGGATTTTCCTACGGCGACGTGCTCGGCGCGGGAGAAGGGTGGGCGAAATCGATCTTGTTCAATCCAAGAGCACGCGCGCAGTTCGAAGCGTTTTTTCAACGGACCGACTCGTTCGCGTTGGGCGTATGTAACGGCTGCCAGATGATGAGCAATCTGCGCGAGTTGATTCCGGGCACCGAGCACTGGCCGCATTTCGTGAAGAATCGATCGGAACAATTCGAAGCGCGCGTCGTGCTCGTACAGATCGAGCCCTCGCCCTCGCTGTTCTTTCGCGATATGGAAGGCAGCCGCATTCCGGTGCCGGTCGCGCATGGCGAAGGATTCGCCGAATTTGCATCGGCTGCGCAACTGCATGCTGCAAAACCGTTGGTGACCTGGCGCTTCGTCGATCATCGCGGCGCATCGACGCAGACCTATCCGCTCAATCCGAATGGATCGCCGCAAGGTATCGCTGGGCTCACCACGGCGGATGGGCGATTCACCGCGATCATGCCGCATCCGGAACGCGCGTTTCGCAGCGTGCAGAATTCGTGGCGTCCGAAGGAGTGGGCCGAGGACGGGCCGTGGATGCGTATGTTTCGCAACGCGCGGAAGTGGTTGGGGTAGATGTCGTGGCAGCGAGTCGAAACTATTGGTGTTTGTTGAGATGGGCGAGCCGCTGGCGGTCAGTTGATGCTTTATAACGGATCATTTGAGGGCGACTTTTACTAGGCTCACCGTGGATAAAGACAAAGTAGCGGAATTCGTAGTCCACTATCAAAACTTGGACGAATGGGAGTTGGCCCGTCTTCATGACAACTCTGCCTTGACAGAGGAAGCGCGCGCTGCACTTGATGCCGTCGTCTCTAATCGAGGAATCGATCTCGAAAGCTGCGCAAAATCGCAACCGCAGAAGAGTTGGAGCGAGAAGAAATTGAACAAACTAAAGCCGAACAAACGGAAAAGAGGGATGCTCGCCTCTTCAAGATATTTCTCATCGTCGGTATACCGATAGTGATTCTTGGCGCGCTACTTCGGCCGGAAGGAGCTTATGAGACTCTCATATCAAGTCTCGTGCAGGCAGCTGGCTTGGCTGGGATAGCGTGGATCGTACTGGCGATCAGGCGCTCAAAAAGCCTGCGGAAACGTCCGTAACGATGGACATCCAATGAGACTAAACCCTAACCATCCCTTGCAGCGGCCGTGCCGCAAGCGGCCCGGGCGCTGAACGGAAACGGTCGGCTCGAGCAGATGAACATAGACACTAAAACAGATGGTGGGCTTACGGCTCCAAGGCGGTCGTCGATGCCGGATCTCTCCGGCTTATTCCGAAAGACGATGCTCACGTTCCTTCTCTCGCAGGTGTTTCAGAGCGCCGGTGCTCAGGGCTATCTTCCGCGTGCATTCCAAACCAATCTAGTGCGGCTCACAGACAAAGCGCTGGAAGATTACGAATTGGCCCGTTCGGCATTTCAGGAATACGTCACACGGTCGAGTAACAACATGAGGAGCCCGCTATTTCGGGCAACCGGGCACATGGAGAACTGCTTCGGTAGCCTTGAGCGTGCCCGGCGGTACGCGCGCAGGCTCCTAGAGGATACGGAGACAACCGAACTGGTGACGGGATTCAGCGTGCTCGCCCCTGACGTTAAGCGGAGAATTGGAACCATCCGCAACGCCATCGAACACACAGATGACCGTCTCATCAGCGAGCAGATCAAGGATGGCGATCTTGTCATGCTGTTGATGGGCGAGGATGCGGTCGAGCTTCAGCAAGAGTCGATTCTCTACACCGAGCTAGCCACATGGCTGACAGAACTGCATGCTCTTGCAGACAAAGCGGCACGCTTCGGTGCGAAGTATTGGGCTGCCGAACAACACCATGCAGGTGACGTGCTAAGACGCATGCACCTGATTGTGGGCGTTGGGCACCTTGTATGAACGTCGCGGCGACGTTTGCCGATAAGCACGACACTGTGGCAATCTAGCGTTTATTGAACTCGTGTGGAGAAAGCTATGGCGTCAACTATCGAATTGCTGGAAGCTGAAGCGTTGCAGCTATCGGTTGCTGACCGGGCGCGGTTGGTCGAGCGATTGATTGCAAGTCTTGACATCGATCCCGCCATCGAGGAGGCATGGGCCGCAGAGGTCGAGCGCCGGAATGCCGAGATTGAAAGCGGGGCCGTCTCACTGATTCCTGGTCCTCAGGCCTTGGCTGAGCTGAAGGCGCAGTTCCGGTGAACTACTGGCTGCATCCCGCGGCTCGGGAAGATCTGCGGGAGGCAGCCGGGTTTTACCGCGACAACGCGGGGGGTAGGTTTGTCGCAGTCTCTGCTGGCGGAGTTTGAGCATTCCGTCAATCTCCTGTTGGAACATCCCCGCCTTGGGAGCAAGTGGCATTACGGCAAGCGTCGTTTCGTCATGAAGCGGTTTCCGCTCTCGGTCATCTACATCGTAGTTGGTGAGCAACTACGCATCCTTGCAGTCGCGCACCATAGCCGAGGTGCTGGCTACTGGCGTGGACGGAAGTAGAATTATCAAACAGAGTTGCCCAACAAGCGCATGCAGCAGACTGTGCAGCAGCGTCGCTCCGCGCAGCTGGTGTCCAGCCGCTGATGCGCGTCACGTTGGGTGCCCGAGGCATATATGGAACTACTCGTAGATTCTTGCATCTTCATCGACGCATTCGATCCTGCGTGTTCCACACCATACGGAATCACTCGCTCTCCTGGAAGGCCTTCGTCTTCCAGCCATCCTCATTACCATGCCAGCGCACGGATGGTTCGAGGTTCATTACAGGGACGTGCAACTGGTAGATCGCAAAGCGCTCGTAGAGGGTAAGCTGTCGATAGGACATGGCGGGCTACTCCTGGCAGGTGGGTTGGTCGCACTGCTCACACTACCAGACCCGCCGTGCCCTACCTTCCCTCAAGTGGTGCGGTTGCTAGTTGAATCCACCGAGCGCGCGTGAATGGGGTCAGGCCTTGCCTTTTGCCTCTTCTCGGCGTAGCAGCGTGAACGCGTGTTGCCATAGCCCGTCCTCTGCGTATCGAATTCCCCGGTGCGGTGTAGCACGTCACATCTCGCGGTGACCGGCAGGGCCTGTTAGGGCTAGTAGCGCAGGCGCTCTCTCGCCGACGCCCAGGCCTTGTCCTATTGCTTGATGGGCAACCACTACCACTTCGTCCTG
>JBDTMS010000592.1:0-3471 GCA_039934195.1 Betaproteobacteria bacterium | reverse complement strand
CTCTGCATCGTCCACGGAAAATGTTCCGGATCGGCCCAGCGCATGAGATTGCTGCCGATGAACAGGTGCGGAACTTTGTTGGCGTTGACGTAGCCGTGAATTGCCGCATTTGCGGCGGTTCCAGGCGGCGAAAATAGCGCCAGCACTTGTTCGGATTCAACCAGCTTGCGCGTTTGCTCGACGGTCTTCGACGGGGTGTAGGCGTCATCCAAGCTGATCAATGTAATTTTGCGTCCATTGACACCGCCTTTCGCATTCACCATTGCGAAGTAGGCTAACTCGGCCTTGCCCGCCGCACCGATCGCCGACGCCGGGCCGCTGTACGGCATGGTCTGACCGAGCTTGATTTCCGTGTCGGTAACGCCCGGCCCATAGTTCTTGGCGTGCGACACGTTGTGCACGGTAAGTGTTACTACGATGAACGCAGACAGGGGAACTAGATTTTTCATGCCGGTCTCCAACATGCGGCAGGAACATTCCTGCGCTGTGACACACTCTAAACCAGGAACACTGTCGAATCGCTGTCAATAGACGCGATCCGCAACATTCCGTCGCACTTCGCTCTGCCGGCGTCATCCCTTCAGCGTTGCGATGATCGCCTGCGTTTCCGCCGACGGCTGCATCCCGAGCACGACCGACAACATTTCTTTGCAGCGGCGATACACATTGAGCGCTTCGGCTTTCTCGCCGCGCTCGCAGTGACACAGCATCCACTGGCGATAGATCGGTTCGGCGAGATGATCGAGCTTGATTGCGCGTTCGTAGAGCTCAATCGCGTCGGCGAATCTTCCTTCCTGTTCGAAAGACTTTCCGACGGCGCGGACCATGCGAATCAGACTCGCACGGAGCTTGTCCCGATACGCCACCGCCCATGACTGCTCGCCTTCGAGATCGAGGAAGTGTCCGCGATAGAGGTGCATTGCGCCGCGAACTTTAGTTTGCAAGGCGTCGTTGGCTACATCTGAAGCCGTCTCGCAGTTCTGATCCAGCGCCCACGCGTCAACCCAGCATCGCTCGTCATTTATTGCGACGCGTCCATCGCTGACGACGAGCGGGTCTTGCTTGAACAACTTGCGAAGTCGATGCACGTTCGTGTCCACATTCACGAGCGCTGCCGCGCCGTCGAGATCCGGCCAGAGTTGATCTGCAATCGCCCGCGACGGCAAACCGTCGACCCCCGCCGTAACGAGCAGCTTGAGCAGCTCAACGGGTTTTGTTGGTGGGCGGCCTTTGAATTGCAGAGGCTGGTCGTCGATGCATATCGAAAACGTTCCCATACAACGGACCATCGCCGGCCACGGCCAGCGTTGGTTAGTCGTGTTATCCGGTGGAATGGAGAAGCGGCGTATCCAACTCTTGATGCGCACGGTGCCAATGCCTTGTTCCAGTCCAAAAGCCAGAACGGTTGGTAGTACACGCGGGATCAATCGCACAAGACTAAAGCTCGAATCGAGTTCCGCAGAAGTCGCGGCTTCGACCAACTCGCAGGCCTTCTGCGTCTGCCCCAAACGCAGCGCCGAATAAGCCTCGATGATCGAGACCTGCGCCGCATAGTGCGCGAGAAAGGTTCCCGCCAATCCAGCTCGGATGTCTGCCAGGAGCCGAGCGAGCTCATCAACGCCGTCAGTGTGCGCGAGCAATGCGGCCAACGTCATTTTCATGAGCAGTTCACCGAAGCGATGGCCTGCCGCTTCATGCGCAACAAGAGATGCGCGACACAAGTCGATCGTTTCCTGAAGCGGTTTCGTATTCGCCGCGAGCATCGTCTGGCCGTGCAATGCAATCCCAACGGTCATCGGCTGAGTTGGGTCCGCGATTTTCTGAAGCTCAGCGCGGCGCTCCGACGCGTCGGCAAGGCGGCCCTGCGATACGTTTAGCGCCACTCTAAACATGCGAATCATTCCCACCGCGAAGTGGTTGGGACAGTAGTCGGCCAAACACTCCGCCTTACGTAACGCCGCGTCCGCCTCGGCATATTGGCCGAAGTGCTGCAAGCAGTTGCCAACGCGTCCCCACCAATAGAGTCGATTCAGCGGCGGAATCGATGTGTCATCGGCTATCGGTGAAACGAGATTAATTACCCAGGCGGCGTCGTTTGGTCGATAGGCGAAGTTGTAATACCGTACGAGCGATTCGCCCGCAGTAACCATTTGCTCGGGCGCGAGGCCTTCCTTGAGCAGCGCAGAGACACGCTCTACGCTTGCCTCTAACGCGGGATGGCGTGGCTGGCGAAAGAACAGGGCCAAGCCGAGGCTGCAGTACACGCTGATCTCGACATCTCGGTTCGGGAAGACGAAACCTTCGGTAAGGGCGCTATTCAATACTTCGACCCACTGATCCTGGTCGGGCAACGAAATGCTGGCGCGATAGATCGCTTCGATGATTCGCGATGCGCATAGAAGCTGGCCGACGCGATTGTCTACGCGCGCGAACTCATAAAATGCGCTCTCGAGTACGACCTGCGCCTTGCGTTGATCAACGGGCATGGACGCTACGCCGAGCCAATATTGTGTATATGGCCGACTCTCAGCGATGCTCGCCGGCAGCAGCGCGATCCAATCCCTCAGCGTCTGTCCGCGGCCTTGGCCTAACAGCTTCGGCGCATGATCGATCAGCAGCCGCGCGAGCGCATCCCAATCTTCCGCGATGCGATTGAGCTCGAGCGCCGCTTCAATCTCCCCGGATTCTTCCAGCAGCACGGCGACGTCTTGCGACAATCGGCGCAATGCCGGTGGTGTGTAGTCTTCTCTGAGTTTCTCGAGCAGGAATGCACGGAACAGTGCGTGGTATTCGTACGTCGGTTCCCCTGCCTGCGCACCGATGCACTTGCTCGACCTCGACGATGGTTCCAGATGGCGCCGATAGGTAAACAAGTGCCGGCGATGCAGCGAATCCAACAGCGCGCCTGCGTTGGGGTTTCCGGTGAGCTTGGAAGCAAGCGAGGGCGTGATCCGCGGCAGCAGCGCCGTGCACAGCAGCACATGACGTACATCGGCCGGTTGGCGATCGAATAAGGTCCCGGCGAAGTAGCTGAAGATCGCTTCTCGCGATTGCGCCGCGATAGCTTCCGGCAGGTCGCCGGTGTGCTCGATACGCGCCAGCATGAGCGTCAGGCCAGCCGCCCAGCCTTCCGACTGCTGATGCAATCGCTCCAGGATTCGGTCGCTGATCTTGTGTTTGATGGTGGCAATCTGGCGCGTCTCGTCCAGCGTGAGGCGCATCGCGTCCCAATCGATCGATGCGAGGCGTTCAGTCGACACTTGCCGCATCAGTGAGGCAGCCGGCGCCGTCCGGCTGATGCACACGAGGTTGATGCCTTCCGGGATTTCTTCGGCGAAGACTTCCAGCAACTGCGCGAAGGATTCGGTCGCGGCCTCCTGTGCGTTATCCAGAACGATCATCGCGCCCTCAGGCAATCGACCGAATAGCTCGCGTGCGTAGCGGCGCGCGAAGCCGAGCAGATCGGGCAGG
>JBDTMS010000591.1:0-3472 GCA_039934195.1 Betaproteobacteria bacterium | reverse complement strand
GCCCCATGCTCGGTGCTGCATTAACCGCCTGAACATATCCACGGCTTCGCGCCGCACGCCGCGATCCGGCCCGACGTCGACTAGAACGCAATTCACCACTGAAAGCTTGCGGGCATTCATGGCGTCGTCGATAACGTCCAGCGTCCGATCAAAGAGCGCTTCCAACTGCTCGCGGCGCAACTCAAGTATGCCCGCGATGATGTTACGCGTCCGAGGCGCATTCGCTTCCCTGCTTGCCCAGGAACGGGATACGCCGAGTTGTCTGGCGACAGTGGCAATCTTGATGCCGGTCAGCATGGCCCCGATAATGATGAAGCGTTTCATTATTCGATTCGCCGTAAGACCTGGGGGGCGGCCGCGCCTTCGAACTATCGTGTGATGTGTCATCTTTGCGGTAATCGCCAAACCGAAAAAGCGTTAACAGAAATGATCTTGCCCTCCCCACCCGCGTCGAGCTGCGACCGCGTTCAACGGCGCGCCCGCCATGCGGCGCGCGTGATGCATCAGCCGGGTGAACACACCTTCACCGGATAGAGCCCCGCGAAGTGATCCGGCGCGACGTCAACGAGAACGCGCGACGAACTTGCGCGTGCCGGAGGCCGCGGCGATCTTGACGCAGACCACGCCCGTCTGGGGCGGCACGTCCACCCCGTGACAGGTAGAATTGGCTTTGGTCAATGGCACAGCACACATTTGCGGAGACTAAAGGCGAGTTCGACGAAACGCTCGGGTACATACGGGGCGATCTCGATTGGCTCATCAAGAACAAGCCAAACCTGCACTATACGGTTGCTCTGCTGGTCGGGTGCGGTTGCGAAGTGCTCGCGGCATGTCGTGGTCATAGGAAGCGCGGCGAGATTGTGTTCGCCGAACTCCTGCCACCGGGCGACTGGCAGGTGCTCGCAACGCGGCTATACGGCGCGCTTCGTGACGGGCTCGCGCATGGCTTCGACACCAAGCATATTCTTGTGGACGGCATAGAGCATCAAATCTGCCTGAATTCTACGGCGCAGACCCAGTTACAGTTCAGCGACTCCAATCGCGGCATCATCCTGTCTGTTGAGATCAAGTCGATTGCGGCGGCGCTCTGTGCCAAGATCACAGATTTCGAGAACCTTCTTAAGCAAGATTCAGATGTCCGCGAACGGTTCATGAAAGCGCATCAACGCCCGGCGGAGCTCAGCCAGGACGAAGCCACAGCTTGGCGCAATCTCGTTAAAACCGCTCGGCTTTAGGTAGGCTGTTCCACAATGAGCGGCTTCGTGGGAACCAGTTGGCGCTCACGGCGCAACTCGAATAGGTCCGCGAAGAGCCTGCGCGTTCCCCGCCGCGTCTGCCTCCCTGCTCACCCACGAGCGCGACACACCGGAGCTGCCTCGCGACCGCGGCGATCTTGATGCCAGCCACCGCCCGCCTCGGCACGTCCACCACGTGGCGCACACCTTCCCGCGCCCGCCTTCACCCCGCCGCCCGTGACCTACCAGCTGCCGGCGCTCGCGTGATGCATTAACCGCATGAACAACTCCACCGCTTCGAGCCGCGCATCGTGACCCGGCCCGACGTCGACAAGTCCGCGACGAGCTGGCGCGCAACGGCGGCGATCTTGATGCCGGGCGAGTAACGCTCGGCCAATGATGTACCGTTTTGTTATTCGATTGGCGGTCAGGCCTGGCGGCCGGCCGCGTCTGCAGGTCCAGCATGTATCTCCTGACACATCGTGTCATGATACCCACGCTTGAGACTCAGTCCAGGCGCTCTGAATCAGCAACTTAACATTTGGCGCAAGGTTTGCACCCCTCGTGGACATGAACCGAACTTTCTTCTGGTTAGCTCTCATGGTCGCTACTAACTTTCCTTCCTGCAGTCTTGCGGATTCGTCCGAGTTTTTCCCAATGTCAAAAGGCACCTACTGGATCTATCGATCCACCCTTTTGTGGCAGGATGGCGACACGATTAGGTCGGGCAAGGTCGATTGGAAAATGGAAGTCGTAGATAGAATCGTTCGGCAAGATGGTGTTGTAGCGGTACTAAAAGGTTATCCCGGTGATCTGGCGTGGTTTGACCCAGATCGAAAGCCGGGGGACTGCCTGCTCGTCAGGATCGGTGAAACAAAGCTCTACCTGTTGCATGGAGACGTGTTCGACAACGTTTTGCAACGCCTTATGAGATCTGGAGAACCTCTCGCTAATTTTGTCGATGACAGCAAGCTCATTCTCCAACTTCCGCTTAAGAAGGGTGCACGTTTTGGAGAGGAAGACCAAATGAACAGGCAAGATTCGATGTACGTGTGGACAGTACAAGAAGAACGGCGCTTCAGCGCGGCCGGTATCAAGGGGATTTCTGGTAAAAAGCGCATCGAGTACTCTGTTGTCTTCTCGACAAACCCTGACCACATAATTGCTACGTTTGTTCCAGGTGTGGGCATCACCTCTTACTTCTACGCCCACCATGGGACTGTTGCCGAGGCCGATGCGAAACTTGTGAGATTCCATTCGACGTCAAGTAGCGATGCCGTCGTGAAATCAGCTGTTCCTGGCGGACATAAATCAAAACACTGAGTAACCCGGCAGCAGCGGGACCGACATAGAGCTGATCAATCACCGCGACCGCACTCAAACGAACGTGACCTGGCGCGCCCTTACCGCGCGTCTTCGAACTCCTTCGAACTCTCACCCAATCGCCTCGCCGCGATTCGACGCGCCGCCTGCGTCGGCGTCACGATTCAACCGCGTGGCGAGCACCCTCCCCGCCCGCGTTCAACGGCGCCGGAGCGCCCGTGACCTACCGCCTGCCGGCGCTCGCGTGACGCATCAACCGCGTGAACCTCCGAGCCGCGCCGCGATCCGGCCCGACGTCGACAAGAACGCCGCGATGAGCTTCCGCGCGTGCCTGCCGCGTTCGGTCCCCCTGCTCGGCCGCGAACGCGACGCGCCACGCTGCAGCGACAGTTGCGGCCGGTATGGAATTACGGAACTCCCCATATCGATAAGTCCGCTGCGTCACCTTCCGCGACCGCGTTCACGGCGGCGGCCTAGGCGCTCAGGAAGTCTTCGCGGTCAACGAGAATTTCACCGGCTGCCTCGCGATGTATAATTGAGCCCTTTACTGCCAACCGGCCATTCGCGCATTTCGACTAAGAGAGGTGACAACGATGAGAGCAATGGTTATGACGAGGATTCGAGAACCGCTAGCGAAGCAAGATGTGCCGGACCCTCAACCGGGTCCAGGGCAAGTTCGGATTCGCCTCCATGCAACCGGGGTCTGTGGCACTGACGTGCACGTTTGGCATGGAGAACTCCCCGTTCCGCTACCGCTTGTTCTTGGTCACGAGCCTGCGGGAGTGATCGATAGCACCGGTCCCGGCGTGCGCTTCCTGAATGTCGGCGACCGCGTCGGAGTGTCCTGGTTCCAGGCGGGCTGCGGCCACTGTCGATATTGTCAGATCAAAAAAGCAAAATTTTGTGCTGAACCG
>JBDTMS010000590.1:0-3473 GCA_039934195.1 Betaproteobacteria bacterium | reverse complement strand
GGCGCTGTCGCTGGCCGGGTGGGTGCTTAGAAAGTCTGATTTTCCTTTTTCGCCGGTCGCCTGCATCATCTTCTTCCACAATGCCGGTGCGGCCTGTGGATCGTACCCCGCCTTAGCCGCCAACTCGATACCGATGCGATCCGCTTCTGATTCTTGCGTGCGGCTGTTCGGAAGTTGAAAGCCTACCGACGTTGTCACAGCCGCGGCTTGCAGCGCCAGTTGCTTCGTCATGCTGCCACCGCCGCCCAGTAGCGCCGCGCCGATTTGCAGGGCGGCATTCTGCGCGGCTGCGCCGGACATGCGCTCCGCAGTATGCTTTGCCAGCGCGTGAGAGATTTCATGGCCCATAACCTGCGCAATCTCGTCGTCGGTCAAGTTAAGTTTTTGAATGATGCCGGTGTAGATTGCCATGCGACCGCCCGCCATGCACCATGCGTTGATCGTGTTGGGATCGTCGATCACATTCACCTGCCAATCCCAGGCTTGGGTTTCCGGCCGGTACGCGATCGCCTGCGGAATCAAGCGCGCGGTGATTTTCCGCACACGTTCGGTCAAAGCCGGGTTGTCATTGAGTTTCCCCTGCTTCGCAATAGGCTGCAGGGTTTGCACGTACGCTTGCTTTGACGCATCGATTGCTTCTTGCTCCGACACTAGCATAAGTTGCTTGCGACCCGTGACCGGCGTGCTCTGACACGCTGAAATCCCAGCTGCAACGATGAGCGCGATGAGTATGCGGGATCGCTTCATAATCGTAATCTCCGTTAAGGTTCGCCATGATGCTGCCTGTGAGAATGACATCTCCACTGGATTATAGTTCATGCAAATGGCCTAACTGCGGAAGCCAATAGCAATGACAAGCAGGTCGAAGATTTCTGTCGTGCAGAGCGACATTGTACTGCTGGATGTCGATGCTATCGTCAACGCTGCCAACTCCAGTCTACTCGGAGGCGGCGGCGTCGATGGCGCTATTCACCGTGCTGCAGGTCCTCAACTTCTGGCGGAGTGCAGGACGCTCGGAGGCTGCCCGGCCGGCGAAGCGAAATTAACCGCGGGATATCGACTCCACGCCCGCTATGTCATTCACACGGTCGGTCCGGTCTGGCAAGGCGGAGCGCGCGGCGAGCCGGCAACATTGGCGGCGTGCTACCGAAACTGTTTGCGGCTGGCAGTCGAGCACGGCATACGCACGATCGCATTTCCAGCGATCAGCTGCGGTGTCTACGGCTACCCGGTGGACCAAGCTGCGGCGATCGCAATCGATGAAGTCATGCGATATCCTGCCGACGATGAATGTTTGCAGCAGGTAACGCTCGTCTGCTTCAGCGAGCCTGCCACCATAGCGTACCGCGACGCTCTGGCGCACGCTGCTGCGTGAAATGCGTCTGATAAAATCATTTGGCTTATGCGCTCAACGAGGTCCACCGTCGGTTCGCTACTCGCCTTCGTGCTACTCGGTCCATTCGCCACGCACGCTAATCGCATCTCCGATATGTCGCACGCGGAAGGTACTCGAGAGTCGCGCTGATGGATCGCCTCGAGGCGATGGAGATGTTCGTCAGAATCGTGGAGACCGGCAGCTTTTCCGTCGTCGCGCGTGAGATGGGGAAGACTCAGCCCACGATCAGCAAGCAGGTAACAGCGCTCGAGCAGCGATTGAAAACCCGTCTGCTGAATCGATCCACGCGCAGCATCAGTTTGACCGAGCTCGGTGCGGCTTTCTACGAGCGTTGCAAAGCCATCATCGACGAGGTGCAGGATGCCGAAAGCATGCTCGGCGACGCGCAGTCATCGCTTAGCGGAATTCTGAGCGTCAACAGCTCGATCGCGCTAGGTCAGATTCTGCTGATGCCGCTCCTGCTGAAGTTCCAGCAGCAGCACCCCGGTCTGGAAATCGATCTATCGTTGAGCGATCGCTACATCGATCTTGTTGAGCAGGGCGTCGATGTGGCTGTACGCGTTGGCAATCGCGCGGATGCGAACTTGATATCGCGTCTGCTCGGCGCAACCCAGCGATTGCTGGTGGCCACCCCCGCTTATCTTCAAGCGCATGGCATACCGCAAACGCCCGCGGATTTGGCGCGCCACAACTGCCTGCAATATGCGTATCTGTCGACCGGCAGCGAGTGGCTGTTCATGGGAGTCGATGGCGAGATTCGCGTTCGCGTCAGCGGCAATTTCAAGGCCAACAATGGTCATGCGATTCGTGAGGCGCTGCTTGCGGGCGTGGGTGTTGCGCTCACACCTGATTGGTTGATCCACGCGCAAATTGCGCAGGGCGAGTTGGTTGTGCTGCTGCCGGAATTCGCGCCGCCGCCTTGGGAGATAAACGCGGTCTATCCCGCTGGCCGGCACTTATCGAGTAAGGTCGGCGCCGTGCTTGAGTTGTTGCAGCACGAATTTCGAGCGATACCGGCGTTTGCCGACACGAGATGAGGTGAAAATCAGCTGGCCGAACGCCGATTAAAACTCTCCGACAATTTCGAAGCCGGCGTACGGTGAGTTGGCGCCGGTCTGCCAGCGGTAGCCACCCTTGAAGGTAACGAACACCTTATCGAAGGGCTGAAAGCCGCCGACGGCAATACCGAGCTTGTACGCGTTGTACTTCGGATCGCCCTGGGCGATTGCCTCTGGTCCGATAAAATGTGTACCGGACAGGCTCCGCAACAAGCGCACTCGCGACCAGTAGCCATCCAGACCGAACAGGTACGAGACGATGCCGTTCACCCGCCATTTGGGAGTCAGCGCAGCCTCGCCTTCAAGTTGACCTTTCAGCCAGAAGTTGTCGCCGCGTATGTCGTTACCCGGATCATCCGGGCTTAGGCTTCCGTTGCTGTAGCGAACACCCAGATAAGCAGCGCCTGACAGGCCCGGGCGACTGGCTTGATAGCCGAGCATCGCCTCGCCACCCCATACGTTGGCATCGATGCGCCGTCCGTTGGCCTCGTAGTCGTAAGTGAACGTATCGAGCCAATAACGCTGCACCCAGCCATTGCCCAGCGTGCTGCCCGGGAGCAACGGCAATACGGTGCCGAGAGAGAAGTAGTAGTCGTCCTTGTAGGCCTCGCCCGTCACGATCCAGATGCGGCCATCTGCATACGACGAGCCCGCAGTCGCTAACAGTCCGATGCAGCACGCGAGCCTTACCATGGAACTTACGCGGCGTCTCATCGGGCCTCTGGGCGGACGTGATCCTCGAGCTTGTAGACGAACAGCGGTGCGGGCGCGGTACCGATCGATTCGAGCAGATTGCAGCGTGCCTCGAGTGTGTGCATGCCTGAACGGGTGACCACAACCACTTCCAGCGGTTCTTCTACAGTCAGGCGCCGGAATGAGATCAAGCGCCGTTCCGGCCGCTCGCCATGGCCGATAGAGACCAGGCCGAGTTGCGCCGGAGTTTGCGAGCCCAGCGGCCGGCTCAATGCAGATGCCCAAAATTCTGCAGACCGTTGCAGATCGCCTTTGACCAGGCGCCG
>JBDTMS010000589.1:0-3477 GCA_039934195.1 Betaproteobacteria bacterium | reverse complement strand
GGATCGACCGCGTAGATCTGATACATGTAATCGCGCTCGCGATCGGTGACCATCTCCAGGGTCAGCTCGTCGTGATTGCGCAAGAAAATCGCCCACTGGCAACTATCGGGAATATCGGGCGTTTGCCGCAGAATGTCGATTACCGGCAGCCGGTCTTCCTGCGCGATCGCCATGAACAGGCGCGGCATTAGCGGGAAGTGATAGGCCATGTGGCATTCGTCGTTGTCGCCGAAATATTCGCGCACATCTTCGGGCCACATATTCGCTTCGGCGAGCAGCAGCTTGTTGCTGTAGTGCGAATCCAGATGCGCGCGGATCTTTTTGATCACCGTGTGCGTCTCGGACAAATTCTCGCAGTTGGTGCCGTCGCGCTCGACCAGATACGGAATCGCATCCAACCGCAATCCGTCGACGCCCATGTCGAGCCAGAACTGCATCGTGTGCAGCACCGCACGCAGCACGCGCGGGTTGTCGAAGTTCAGATCGGGCTGATGGCTGAAGAAGCGATGCCAGTAATAGCTCTTCGCGATATCGTCCCAGGCCCAGTTCGACGTTTCGGTGTCTTTGAAGATGATGCGCGTGCCGCTGTATTTCGCCGGGTCGTCGCTCCACACGTAATAATTGCGCTTGGACGAATCCGGCGGCGCGCGCCGCGCAGCCTGAAACCACGGGTGCTGATCCGATGTGTGGTTGATGACCAGCTCGGTGATGATTTTGAATTTGCGCCGGTGCGCTTCGCGCACGAAATGGCGGAAGTCCTGGCGCGTGCCGTAGTCCGGATGGACGTGGTGATAATCCGCGATGTCGTAGCCGTCATCTTTCATCGGCGATGGATAGAACGGCAGCAGCCAAAGCGTATTGACGCCGAGCGCCTGCAGATAGTCGAGCTTCTCCGTCAGTCCGCGGAAATCGCCCATGCCGTCGTTGTTGCTGTCGAAGAACGCCTTGACGTGCAACTCGTAGATGATCGCGTCCTTGTACCAGAGCGGATCGTCCTCCCAGGCGATTGCCGAGGGCAATGCCGAAGGCGATGATGCGCCCATTGGTGAAGGCGTTGGCGCGGCAGCGCTAGGATTGACGACGGGCTGGTCCATGGGAGTGATCGCCGCTCTACAGGAAATAATCGAAGTCGCGTTCGGTGCGCACCCGGCGTCGCAGACGGAAGATGTGCGCGGGGACGCTCTTAGGTTCGAGCTGCACGAAGTTGCGTGCACCGCGCCAGAGATAGCGCGCGTCGGACAACAGCTCGTGGACTTGATACGGTGCTTTCTCATCGAGCCCGAGGGCGGCTAGGTCCAGATCGACCCAACCCGACTGCGGGTTGAAGGGATCGAGATTCACCACGACGAGAATTAAATTGGTGTCATCGGCATCGGCCTTCGAATAGCACAGCATCTGCTCGTTGGCGATCGGATGAAAGTGCAAATTCCAATCGGATTGCAGCGCCGGATTGTCGCGACGAATGCGATTGATGCGTGTGATGAAGTCGCGCAGGCTGTCGCCACGATCGAGATCCCATTCGCGCAATTGATACTTTTCCGAGTCGAGATATTCCTCGCTCCCGGGCTCGCGCGGCTGATGCTCGAGCAGCTCGAACGCCGGTCCGTAGATGCCGTAATTCGCCGACAAGGTTGCCGCCAGCACCAGGCGCACGAGAAACGCCGGGCGGCCGCCGAACTGCAGATACTCAGGCAGGATATCCGGCGTGTTCGGCCAGCAATTGGGGCGGAAGTATTCGCGGCCGTCTTTCTGCATGAGCTCGGTGAAGTATTCAGTCAATTCCTGTTTGTTATTGCGCCAGGTGAAGTAGGTGTACGACTGACTGAACCCAAGCTTTGCCAGTCGATGCATGATGCGCGGGCGCGTGAACGCCTCCGCCAGAAAAATGACTTCCGGGTGGCGGCGCTTGATCTGGTCGATCGCCCATTCCCAAAACGGAAACGGTTTCGTGTGTGGATTATCAACGCGGAAAATGGTCACGCCCTCGCCGATCCAGAACAGAAACACGCTCTCGAGCTCTTCCCACAGCTCGCGCCATTGTGCCGACTCGAAGTCGAATGGATAGATGTCCTGATACTTCTTCGGCGGATTTTCGGCGTACTGAACCGAACCATCCGGGCGATGGCGAAACCAGTTCGGGTGCGTCTTGACGTAAGGATGATCCGGTGCGGATTGGAACGCTATGTCCAGTGCGAGCTGCAAGCCACGGCGTTGGGCCTGCTTCACCAACGCGCGGAAATCTTGCAAGGTGCCGAGCTGGGCATGAACGGCTTTGTGGCCGCCTTCGGCGCTGCCGATCGCCCACGGGCTGCCGACGCCGTCGGGGCCAGGCTCCAGTGTATTGTTCGGACCTTTGCGTTTGATCCTGCCGACCGGATGAATCGGCGGCAGATACACGACGTCGAAGCCCATGCCGGCCGCGTAGTCGAGCATCGCTTCGCAATCGGCGAAGCTTCCATGTGTGCCGGGTTTGCCTGCAAACGAGCGCGGAAAAAACTCGTACCACGCAGAACAGCCTGCAATCGGAGGATCGACCACCGCCTCGAGTGCTTGCTCCAAACGCGCCGAGCGCGCGAGATCGGGATAACGCGCCGCAATTTCATACAGCGCTTCGTCGAGCGCCAACCGCTTGCGTTCTTGCACCGAACCGTCGACGCGCAATCGCGCAGCCCAATCGGTGAGCGGTTGCGCGTCCGCATCGCTGGCCCGCGCTGCAGTCTCGTCGATCAACACCGCGCCTTGTAAGAGCGCAGACGCGATGTCGCTTGCATCGACGCGTCGCGCCAGCTCCCGCCGCCACGACAATAAGTGATCGACCCAGCCGTCGACGGTATAAATATAGCGGCCGAGCTCGGTCACGTGAAAGCCGGCGCGGAAGCGGTCGTTCCCGAGCGGCGCCATTTCGATTACCTGCCATTGGGTGTCGCGCGCATGGCGATAATGCGCACGGCAGCGCACGGCGTCGTGGCCATCGGTGAAGATATCGGCTTCGACGTCCAGCCGTTGTCCGATGACGCGTTTGACCGGGAAGCGGCCGCCATCGACCTGCGGCTTGACGCCCTCGATCACCACGCGCACGGTGCCATCGAAGGTCCACTCGCGCGCTGCCTTCGTCTCAGTGCGCTGCTCGCTCATGCGTCTCTCTCATTTTTGAACAGCGAGACCGACAGCGGCGGCAACGTGAGATTGATCGAATGAAAGTGGCCGTGCGCGCTCACCGGCGTCGCCTCCGCGCCGCCCATGTTGCCCATGCCGCTGCCGCCGTAGTTCGGCGAATCGCTGTTCAACAGCTCGCGCCAGTAGCCCCCGCGCGGCACGCCGATGCGATAATTGTGATGCGGGATCGGCGTGAAGTTACACACCACCAGGATCACATCGCTGCCTTCGCGCGGCCGGCGCAGAAAAGCGATGACGCTGTTTTGCGTGTCGCTGCAATCGATCCACTGAAATCCGCTTTGATCGAAGTCGTTGGTGTGC
>JBDTMS010000588.1:0-3484 GCA_039934195.1 Betaproteobacteria bacterium | reverse complement strand
GGCGAGCCATTGTCGACGGCCTTTACCGAATCGGTATCGCGTGACAGCGAGACCGAAACGCCTTCGGTTACGAGTTTGCTGGCGGCTTTGCGCTTGGCAGGCGTGATGAGATTGACGGTACCCAACTGGTCGTCCTTGCCCCAACGCCCCCAGTTGGAAAGGTCCTTCATCATCTGCTCGAAGTCGGCTTTCGAGATGTGGGCCGGCGTCGGCGTTTGAGAGAAAACAGATGGTGCTGCGATCAGTAGAGAGGCGGTCGAAATGAGAACGGCAAAGCGAGATGCAGACACGGGTCTTCTCCTCAATTATTAGTTCGCTTGGAAATCTGCCGTCACAGCGTTGGCGGCGGCGAAACATGGGGCTTGGCGGGGCCGGGGCTCGAACAGATGTTCACCACCCGCGGCGGGACCGTCTCTGCGTCGCGCCGCGGGGGATCTTACTAGAGGACTTGCGTCAGCACATCAGCCGAGCGCTGCGCCTTGCGTATTGACGTAGCACGCGTAGACGGATGTGCTCGCCATGATATACAACCGGTTGCGCTGCATTCCACCGAAAACGAGATTCCCGGCCGTCTCCGGCAGATGGATCTTGCCGAGCAGCGTGCCATCGGGCGCGTAGCAGCGAACGCCGTCTTCCTTCGGATCACCCCAGCCTCCGGCGGCCCACACATTGCCGTCGACGTCGCAACGGATGCCGTCGCACAATCCGGACTCATACTTGGCGAAGACCTTGCTGTTCTTCACTGTCCCGGCACGGATGTCGACGTCGAAGCTGCGAATATGCGCTGGATTTCCCGGCCCCTCAGACGCCCCGGTGTCGACGATGTAGATCTTCTTCTCATCCGGAGAGAACAAGATGCCGTTGGGCTGCACGAAGTCGTCGATCACGACCTTGATGTTGCCGTTATGCGGATCGACCCGGTAGACGTTGTGCTTGGCCTGCTCGATCTCGCCATGGACGCTCTCGTAATAACCTCTCACGCCATAGGTCGGATCGGTGAACCAAATCGCGCCGTCGGACGCGACGACGGCGTCGTTCGGCGAATTGAGCTTCTTGCCGCCGAAACTGTCGGCAATGATGGTGACGGTGCCATCGTGCTCAGTGCGCGTCACGCGCCGGCCCGAGTGCTCGCAGGTGACGAGTCGCCCTTCGCGATCCACGGTGTTGCCGTTCGAATTGAACGAGGGGTTGCGGAACACGCTTAAGTGATTGTCGTCCTCCACCAGACGCATTATCCGATTGTTCGGAATATCGCTGAAGAGCAAGTAACGGCCGGCTGCAAAGTATGCCGGGCCCTCGGTCCATCGAAACCCGGTGGCAACCCGTTCGACGGCCCCGGTCCCGACACTGCCCTGGAACCGCTTATCGAGCGATTCGATGTGCTTGTCCGGATAGCGCGTATCGGGGAGTGGCCCCAAGGGAAGCCCGCCGGTCCCGAGCGGCACAGGGACAGCCGTTTGTCCGAATGGACCTTCGTTTGCAGCGGTCGCGGCTTTTGCGACAGTAACGGTTGCAGCAGCAGCGGCCGAGGCCGCCAAAAATTTGCGTCTGTCCATCTCTCCTCACCTTTTATGCCGGATATGTTCCGGATAACAGGAGGCTGTTAAGTACGCCACCTCCATTGCGCCGCCGTTGTCGGCCGTCTGCCCGCCGAGTCGTTTCGCTCACGGCAGGTCGATTGAACCGAGTCCGACGTTACTCTTTAGCAGCGACTTGCGATTCGGATGACCGCTGAAAGGGCCATCATCACGGGCCTTCTAATGAGGCAGACCAGGGAGTACGGAACACACCACGGTTCTGCCGTTTACTCACGTGAGAGCCGCGATCGTCGATTGCGGACGGTGACCCGTGCTTGAAGATCGTTGCGCACCTAAAGAAAGCCGATGCCGTTTCAAGGCAACCTCCGTTAACAAGACCGTATACCGTCGGATGTCGCAGGCATGCTGCAGCGTCGCGCGCTCCAGTCGTAAATTCGCTGCATCGGCGCGACCCGCGGTAGGCATGAAGCGAAAGTGTCCAGTCAACGGAATGAGCTCTCTTCCTAAGATGTCCGATGTATTTGTCTTCGAGGGCGGCACGCCGTACATTCAGTATGACGGTCTTGGATTTCGCCGAAGTGTCTGGTCTTCACGCAGGGTTACCGTCTGTAACATGACAAGAAGGAGTGACAGGTTCTTGCAATAGAGCGCCAAGGGGTAAGGCTTCCGAGCGCGGATTACGAAGGCATCGCAATACCCTCGGAAAAGAGTTGGCGCTTGCGTGTGTGATGGCGAGAGGGAAAAAGCGGCAAGGATATTTCAGTTTGCAATATTCAGACTCAATATTTCAGCGTTCCATACGCTGGTCTAGCTGAATACCAGCAAGTGCTCGGAGCCTCGCATCGACGTCAGTCAGCGAAATGCGATAAGACTGCGCGCTGGCTCAATTCGGCGGCGCTGGCACCTTGTCGACGCACACGGGTGCAACGACCCGTTCGCGTCACTGTGGTTGAGGACTCACAACGTCGTTGCCGCGAACAGAGGCATCGCCGAGTGGCAGTTCAAGTAGATGCGATCGCGCGCATGCATCGGACCGGGTTGCGATCGAGAACACTCGTCCGGGAGTCGGAACGTTTTTCCGAGGCCGAGGCGAGATCGAAAAACAACTCTTCTTTGGTTTCAACGTGCGGCCGAGCTTCGCGCCATTTTGCTCCGCGTTGTGTACACGCAAACGAGCAAAGGGTCAGGGCTTGCGTGAACGGCGCCTCGCCCGAATCGCGCTGTTTCTCTGTGAACGATCCGGAAGGGCGTCGGCAGTTGCATCGACGTGAGCCTCTTTCCACGCATAGCCTCCAGCGTAATCTGCGCGACGGTCGCGATCTTCGCAGGCGGAATGTTTATTCACACCAAGTCCGTTGATGGTTGCGCCACGACCGTTGACTCCTTGTAGAGCGCCAAGCCGCCGCCAAGGATTAGTTCGGTCGATACTGACGCGCGCCACTGGATCGTTAGTAAAACCATACGAGGAGAGCGGAACAGAGGTCTACTCGCGCTGAAGGCGCGAACACGATCAGCTTCTCCTTGACGTGGAGCAAGCCGCATCTTCGTTGCGGGTCCGTTGCATCTATGTCACGCTCGCCCGCTCGTGTCGGGAGGGGGGCTCATGAGCGATTCTTCATCTAAGAATGATACCAACGCGTCCAAGCAGCTTGATGACGGCTCCGAGCGCGTCTCATCCGGGAGACGCGAGTTTCTGAAAGTCTCAGGTGCTGCGAGCGCGACGCTACTCGGCGGCCGCATGGTCCAAGCCAGTGAGCACGACAAGGGCGACGACCATGATCATGGGCCGCACAAGGGCCACGACCATGAGCATAAGCATCGCAGGCTCGGCGCCAAGGCGGCGTTTGCGAAGTTCGATTGCATGGTCGTCGTGATGTTCGAGAACCGTTCTTTCGACAGCTTGCTCGGTTATTGTTATCAGCCGGGCGAGCCGCCACGCAAGCAAT
>JBDTMS010000587.1:0-3499 GCA_039934195.1 Betaproteobacteria bacterium | reverse complement strand
CTGCGTCCGATCTGGTCGGCCGTCACCTGCTCGATTCGAGCGGCACGCGCTGGCAAGACGGCCCGCTCACCGCCGCGGTGCGGTTCGGCGCGATCTGCTATCTCGATGAAATCGTCGAAGCGCGGCAAGACACGACCGTGGTGATTCATCCGCTTACCGATGCACGTCGAATCCTGCCGCTGGAAAAGAAGGGCGAGCTGGTGCACGCACATCCGGATTTTCAGCTCGTGATTTCCTACAATCCCGGCTATCAGAACATCATGAAGGATCTGAAGCAGTCGACCAAGCAGCGCTTCGGCGCGATGGATTTTGCCTGGCCTGCACGTGCGGTCGAAATCGAAATCGTCTCGCACGAGTCGGGTGTGTCCAGCGAAAACGCGGGGCGGCTGGTGTCGATCGGCGAGCGTGCGCGCAATCTGAAAGGCCACGGCCTGGATGAAGGCATCTCGACGCGCATGCTGATCTATGCCGGTTCGCTGATCGCGCAAGGCGTCGACCCGATCGCAGCTTGCAGCGTTTCGCTGGTACGTCCGATCACCGACGACCCCGATATTCGGGATGCGCTGGACGCAGCGGTGAAGACATTTTTCTGAGCAGTCATGTTCGCACGATGCGGCCGTGGTTGCGTTCGCGCGATGCGTTGTACGGCGCATCTCGCCCAGTGCGCCTGCCGGCGCTGCTCGCAGTAAATTCCATCCATTGAGTTTCGCATGCAGTCCGACGAAACCGCCGACATTCCAGACCTGACCGATTTGTCGCCGCAGGCGCGCGAGCTGCTGCGCGTGGCGATGCCTGAGGCGCAGCGCGCGCTGAATCCCGATCAGCTGCAAATCTGGGTCGACGGCGCGCGCCAGCTGATACAAACCGATGTCGGTCTCGCAGCGCTAGTCACCTACGTGCGTGCAATCCCACAGCTCGCCAAACAGGCCGGCACCGCGGTGATGACGCATGCGATTGCAACGGTCGTCTCGATTGCCACGCACGCCGACGGCACGGCGGCCGATGCATTCTTGTCTGCGCTGTCGACTGCTTCTCGACGATTGATCACCGCCGGCTCGCTGCTCGGATTCTTCGAAGTAGTCGATGAGATCACGGCATTGGCGCCGCGTGCGCTGGTGCCGATGTTCGACCGCATCGGTCCTTTACTCGATCAATTGAGCGTGGACGGCCTGCGCCGCTGGGCTTTGCTCGGCGTGCAAGAACACGTCAGCGATTTTGGTTCGCAGGATGCGTGGTTCAAGCTCGAGAGCACGGACGCGCGAGCCGTGTTGCGTGCCGCCGGCGAAGGCACGTTGTTCACCCAGGTCGAGCGCCGGCTCGGCTTGTATCTACGCGCGCTGTGGGGTGTGTCGCGCGATCTGCGCTCGGGCAGTGTCGCAGCGCCGCCGAACAGCGGCGGTGCCAAGGGGCGGCGTGTCGCGATCGTCAACGGCGCGATCTGCATGCCGCAGAGCTTCGACGTGTTCCCCGGCCAGCCTGGGCTGACGTTATACCGGGCTGCAGCCGCGCACGCAGCAGCGCATCTGGCATGGTCCACCGCGCGCTTTCCGGTGCGCGAGCTCAAGGCAGTGCAGATGGTTCTCGTCTCGTTGATCGAAGACGCACGCGTCGAGAAGCTCGCGATGCGGGAGATGCCGGGATTGAAGAAATTATGGGCGCCGTTTCACGTCGCGCTCCCGACATTTTCGGTGAGCGCCGTGTCGCTGATGGCGCGGCTTTCACGCGCGCTGTTCGACGACGACTATCGAGACGCCAACCCGTGGGTGACTAAAGGTCGCACGATGTTCGCCGAGCACAGTGGCGACCTCGAGAACCCAGGCTGGAGCCGCACGATCGGCATGCTGCTTGGCAACGACCTTGGCCAGATGCGCGTGCAGTTCAATTTCAAGACCTATGTGATCGAGCCGCTGTATCGCGACGACAACATGTTCTTGTGGGATTTCGGCGACGCAGGCCAGTCCCAGCCCGACGATCAGGAAGTAACCTATCAAGCGGCGAATCTGCAGCCGGACGACAAGGGCGATCAGTCCGAAATCGAAATCGAGCAGAACGCGAGCGAGCAGTCGATGGATCCGCCCACCGAGGTGCAGGCCGGCGCGTTGAAAGAAGTCACCGGCGACGATGCGATGTTTGCCCAGACCTACCGTTACGACGAATGGGATTACGCAATCAATCTCGAACGGCCGGACTGGTGCACGGTAATCGAGAAAGCCGGACGCCTCGGCGATCCGCGCAGCATCGACGAAATTCTTTCGCGCAATCGCGACACGGTGGATCGTCTGACGACACTGATAAAAGCCGCGCAGATCCAGCGTCCGATTCGTTTGCGCAAACAATTGGAAGGCGACAAACTGGATCTCGACGCCTGCATCAGCGCTACTATCGACCTGCGCTCAGGCCGCACGCCGGATCCGCGCATCCACGCGCGCCACGCCCGGCAAAGCCGCGATCTCGCGGTGTTGCTGTTGCTCGACTTGTCGCAGTCGACCAATGACTACGTGCCTAGCGCCGGCACCACCGTGTTGAATCTGGCGCGGGAAGCAACCGCGCTCGTTGCCGACGCGATGAGCAAGATCGGCGACAGCTTCGCCATTCACGGTTTCGATTCCAACGGACGTCACGAAGTCGAATATTATCGGTTCAAAGATTTCGACGAGCCTTACAGCGAGCAGTCGCGCGCGCGATTGGCGGGGATGACCGGCCAGTTGTCTACCCGCATGGGCACGGCGTTGCGCCACGCAGGGCGCTTTCTCCATGACCGCCGCGTTGCACGTAAACTGATCCTGCTGGTGACCGATGGCGAGCCGCACGATATCGATGTGCACGATCGCAAGTATCTCGTGTTCGACGCCAAGCACGCAGTGGAAGAGCAAACGCGCCACGGCATCGCGACGTTCTGCATCAGCCTCGATTCAGCAGCAGACGAATATGTGACGCGAATATTCGGCGTGCGCAATTACCTCGTGCTCGATCATTTGCGTCGTCTACCAGAGAAGCTGCCGATGCTGTACATGCGCCTGACGAGCTGACCCGCAGGCTTATGCAAGCAATGCCGTTCGCACGTGCATGGCCATCGCGTCAGGTTGGTAGAATGGGCACGCTGCGTGTTGTATGGAACTGGATGCAGCCATCGCGCGCCGACGCCTGCTGACTACAGTTGGCCGGCAATTTCGTTCGATCCGAAGCCCGCTGCATGAGCTCTGCGGAGCATCGGCCCTAATTCAGATTGCCCGATATGGTTTTCCTTTGTGTGATCGCGGCGTTGTTTCTCGATCAGATGCGCCCGTTGTTGCATCCGACGATGTTCGAGCTGTGGTTCGCGCGTTATGCCAATCGTCTCGCTCGCGACCTCAATGCCGGCCAGTCGATTCACGGCACGGCTGCATGGTTCCTCGCTGCAGTCCCGTCGATCGCGATCGTGCTCGCACTGCATTACGTGTTCATGGCTTTGCATCCGATGCTGGCGGCACTCTGGGATATCGCGGTTTTGTACGCATGC
>JBDTMS010000586.1:0-3500 GCA_039934195.1 Betaproteobacteria bacterium | reverse complement strand
ATCGGCTGCCGGCGCGACGCCGGAGCGCCACGCGGCTAAGCGCACAGGTTTCGGCGCAAACGTCGGACTCTGCTCCAGCGGATGTACGCTGGTCGACAACACCACCAGCACGTTCATCTCGAAGCGCAGCTCGACGAATTCTCCCGCGCGCGCATGCTCGGGGTGGAACGTCAGCGCGCCGTTCGTATCGGCAGTCACCTTGCTGAAAAAATTGACGTTGGCGCCGATGTCCCGCGCGTTCAGTCCCCATTTGCAAAGCTCTTTTAGAAACCCTTCGCGCGCGCTTCGATGCATGGCGTTGCGATGCTCTTGAAAGCGCTTTTCGCCGTATTTTTTCAGCAGCAGCGCATCGTCGCTGGCGCCGCAGAAGGTGTCGTTCCAGCCGGCGCTGTCCGCGGTGATCGAGCACAGTACCCGGCCCATATCGGAATAGCAGACATGGCCGGCGGTGAGATATGCGGTGTGCTGCGCCTTCAGCGTATCCGGCATGTTGTAGCGCTCGATCTTGTCGTCGTAGTTGTAGAACAATGCCGACACGCTGGCGCCGGCCTGCAGCGCTTCGAGCCGCATGCTCACGCCGCGCCGGAGCACGCCGGACCACTGCATGCCGCCCGGCATCGTTTCATCCCAGAGAAGGTGCGCGCTGCTTTCTAGCTGCATCGAATATTCCGTGTTGTTCAGGATTCGCGTTGCTATACAGTGGCGCTCAATTTTTCCAGAAGCTCGAGATCGGTTTTCATGCCGGATGTCTCGCGAATGCGAGCAACGATAGCGCGCTTCAACTCGACAAATTCCGGTCTGTGCTTCATATCCTGCGTTCGCTGCATCGGCAACGGCACTTCGTGGACGCTGTCGATGCGGCCGGGGTTGGGGGCCAGCACGACTACGCGCTGGCCCAGATAAATCGCTTCTTCGACGTCGTGCGTGACGAACACGATCGTGGTGCGTTCCAACCGAAACACATGCAGGATCAAGTCGTGCATGACCTCGCGCGTCTGCGCGTCGAGCGCGCCGAACGGTTCGTCCATCAGCAGCACTTCGGGCCGCGGCATCAATGCGCGAGCGATTGCCACGCGCTGCTGCATGCCGCCGGATAACTGGTTGGGCCACGCATCGGCCACCTTCGGCAAGCCCATCAAATTGAGCAATGTGTCCGCGCGGCCGGAAGCAATTTCCACATCGTTCGTGGTGAGATCTTGCCGCCCCACTTTCAAACGCCGGCAGAATGTTATGTTCTGCATCACGGTGAGCCACGCGTACAAACTGTAATGCTGAAACACCATCGCGCGATCGACGCCCGGCCCACGCACCGGCTTGCCGGCAACCATGAGCTCGCCGCCGGAATGATGCTCGAGGCCGGCGATGATCCGCAGCAATGTCGACTTGCCGCAGCCCGACGCGCCGACCAACGTCACGAACTCGTTCTGGTAGACGTCGAGATCGACGTTTTGCAACGCGGTCACCTGGCGCGGCGTCTCGCCGAATATCTTGCACAGCCCGCGTGCACTGATCTTGGCTGTGAGGCTCATCGTTTCAGATGCATGTACGGAAACGCAGTGCGATGCAGAAAGCTAAACAACTGATCGGTGATCAAACCGATCATGCCGATGATGATGATGCCGGCGAAAATCTTATCGGTTTGCAGGTAGCGTTGCGCACGCAGTATGGCGTAGCCCAACCCTGAGTTCGCGGCAACCAGCTCGGCAACGACGAGATAGGTCCATGCCCAGCCCATTGTGATGCGCAAGGTGTCGAGCAGCGCCGGCTTCGCCGCGGGCAGCAGCACGAGCTCGATGATCTCGCTGCGTGTCGCGCCCATCGTTTGCGCGGCTTCGATCTGGGTCGTCGGCACGCGCCGCACATCCTCGGCCACCATCAGCACCATCTGGAAGAACGTGCCGATGAAGATGATCGCGATTTTGGAGCCTTCGTCGATGCCGATCCACAACATCACCAGCGGGATGAACGCCACCGCAGGCATATAGCGGATGAAATCGGTGAGCGGCTCGAGCAGCGCCTGCACCGGCCGAAAGGTGCCGATCAGCAGTCCGATCGGCACGGCGATCACCGCCGACAGCAGCCAGCCGACCGTGACGCGATAGATACTGATGCCGGTGTCGCCGAGCAGATTGTCTTCCGCCGCCCAGCGCACCGCGCGATGCAAAACGTCGACCGGGCCAGGCAGAAAAACTTTCGACACCCAGCCTTGCGACGAGAAAATCCACCAGCATGCCAACGGCACGACCAATCCCAGCACCGCCAGCGCCCAGTAAGTGCGTTGGCTGATCGGTGCTCGAATCGACCAAAGACTCGGGCGCTGCGGGCGTTGCGGAGGGACAAAGAATTGCATGCTAGCGAATTGCGCTCGTCATCGCACGAAGTTGCGCGTCGGTTGAAAATCGCAAAGCATCGAGCGCGAACGCCCCAGATTCGACACCCGAGTCGACACCAGGGCCGACGCCCAAGCGGAAACGCGAAGTATTCATACAGAGCTCCTGTGCTGAGGAATGGGAGAACCCACGCGTGCGCGTTCGGCCTCCCGGGCTTTTATCCCTCCGTGGAGCCCCGCGCCGAGCGGGACCGTCGGCTCTCGGACCAGTCGATATGGACGCTGCTCGAGCCACGGAATCTCAACACCGCGCAAGAACACGCGGTCGCTGATTTCGTTTTTACTCAAGCGTCGCCCAATCCGGAACCCTAGCCGACAACGAGTGAGCAGCGTTGCTGTTGCGCGCGCCGCTGCCGCGAGGTCGTTTCGCAACTCGCATGCCAATCGATATCGCGTCGCAAGTGCTTGAAGCGCAGCGATCCGCGATTATGCGTTCAGGGGTGGCGCACTGCTGCGGCGCGCTTGCCGATCAGGTTCGCACCAAAGGAGCGCACGTTAGCGCCGGGCCAGTGAAGCGATTACTGCGGCAAAGAAGCTACGCGGCCGGCTGGATAAATTGCAGCAGCTCGTCGCGGCGCGCGAGCGCGTCCTGATAACCGAGCCGCATCAGCGCGCGCGTGTAAGGCATCTCGAACAGCAGATAGCTGGACAGATTCGCGCCGGAGCGCCCCATCGCGCCGACGCCCCGAAACAAGAACCGGATCGGTCGCGGCAGCGCGCGCGTGTGCTGTGCAGCGATCGTCTCCAATGGCTGGCTCGGCAGAATGGTCAGCACCTCGACTCGGCGCAGAGCGAAACCCGATTGCTGCTGCACTTCCAGCGGGATAATGCTGATGGTTTGATTGATACGAGTGAGACGCTCGAGATCGGTCTCGAGCTGATCAAGGAAGATGCTGTTCAGCGCGTGACCCGCGATTTGCGCAAGCGACGGATACACCACCGTCTTCACCCGCGTCTCAGCTTGCGCGCCCGAACGGCCTGTGCCGATGACCAGCAGCCGCTCGGCGCCCAGGTGCAGCGCCGGACTCAGCGGCGCGATCTGCCGCATCGATCCATCGCCGAAGTATTCGCGATGCAGATGCCGCGCCGGAAAGATAAACGGCAACGCCGA
>JBDTMS010000585.1:0-3507 GCA_039934195.1 Betaproteobacteria bacterium | reverse complement strand
AGAGAATTGAAACCCGCGCTCATCCTATTGCTCCTGCTCACCGTCATCACCGGACTGATTTATCCATTGCTGATAACCGGGATAGCGCAGGCGGCGTTCTCGCACCGAGCGAATGGCAGCTTGATCGAGCGCGATGGCAAAGCCATCGGCTCGGAATTAATCGGCATGTCCTTCGCGGGCTCGAAGTATTTCTGGTCGAGGCCATCGGCGACTTCGCCGTATCCGTACAACGCGTCTGCATCGTCCGGCTCGAACCAAGGCCCGACCAACCCCGCGTTGACCGATGCGATCGCTGCACGCATCAAGGCGCTGCGCGATGCCGATCCGGGCAACACCACACCGGTTCCGGTCGATCTCGTGACTGCGTCGGGCAGTGGGCTCGATCCGCAAATTAGCCCGGCAGCAGCGCAGTATCAGGTGCATCGGGTTGCGCGGGTGCGCGGACTCGACTCGGCTGCCGTGCAAACCTTCGTGGATAGATACACCGATGGGCGTCAACTCGGCATACTGGGTGAGCCACGCGTCAATGTGCTCGAGCTCAATCTCGCTCTGGATGCGATGCCCAAGTAGGGGCGATTCATTGCAGCCCGGAAAGCCCAAGCAGCGACGGTCAAATGGCTTCACCCGAACGCAATAGACGCGATCCCGACGCACTTCTGGCGCAACTCGAACATGAGAATGCTCGCGCTAAGCAGGGCAAGTTGCGGATCTATTTCGGTGCGTCAGCCGGTGTGGGCAAGACGTACGCGATGCTGCTGGCGGCGCGCAAACGGCGGGAAGAGGGACGCGATGTCCTGCTCGGCGTAGTCGAGACGCACGGGCGCAGCGAAACCGCCGCCCTGCTCGAAGGTCTTGTCTTGTTGCCGGCCAAAGAGCTCGATTACAAAGGCAATCGACTGCGCGAGTTCGACCTCGATGCAGCCATCGCGCGTCACCCCGAGCTGCTGCTGGTCGACGAGCTTGCACATACCAACGCGCCGGGCTCGCGCCACCCCAAGCGCTATCAAGATGTCGAAGAGCTGCTCGCCGCCGGCATCGACGTCTACACCACGGTCAATGTGCAACACCTCGAAAGTCTCAACGATGTCGTCGGCGGTATCACCGGCATCCGGGTGAACGAAACACTACCCGATCGAGTGTTCGACGAGGCCGACGAGATCGTGCTGGTAGACCTGCCGCCCGACGAGCTGCTCAATCGGCTGCGCGAAGGCAAAGTCTATATGCCCGACCAGGCCCAGCATGCGGTCAAAAACTTTTTCCGCAAAGGCAATCTCATCGCGCTGCGCGAGCTCGCGTTGCGACAGGCCGCCGACCGCGTCGACGACCAGATGCGCGAATACCGCGTGGGCGAGTCGATCGAGCAGGTCTGGAAAACACGCGACGGTGTGCTCGCCTGCGTGGGGCCGCGACCCGGCGCCGAGCGCACCGTGCGCAGCGCCAGCCGGCTCGCCAAGCAACTCGATGCACCCTGGCATGCCGTCTATGTCGAAACACCCGAGTTGCAACGTCTATCTGAAAACGAGCGCGCGCGCATTCTGAAGATCCTGCGCCTCGCACACGAGCTCGGCGCGCAAACGGCAACCTTGCCCGGCCAAAGCGCGGTAGATGCGATCATCGATTACTGCGCACGCCACAATCTCAGCAAAGTAATGGTGGGAAGAAATCCGAATGCTCGCGTGCTGGGCGGCATGCGCCGGATTTCGTTTGCCGATCGGATGATTCAGGCGTCGCCCGAGCTGGAAATTATCCAGGCGCCGTCGCTAGAAACCGATGGCCCGCAGAAAGGCTTCAAGGCCGACTCGTCCCATGCGCCGCACGAAGCACGCGCGGGCAAGTCACCAGCGTGGACGCGCTACGCCTGGACAGTCGGCTATTGCGCCATCGCGACTGCGATCGCATGGCCGCTGCCGCATATCTTCGCGCCGGTAAATATTGCCATGCTGTTTTTGCTGGCCGTGGTGCTTGCCGCCGTGCGGCATGGCCGCGGTCCGGCTGTGCTCGCTTCGTTGCTCGGCGTGGTTTCTTTCGATTTCTTCTTCGTCGACCCGAGATTCTCGTTCGACGTCAGCGACGCGCAATACCTCATCACCTTCTTCGTCATGCTGGTCGTGGGGTTGATCACCGGCCAGCTCACCGCCGGACTGCGCTATCAGGCCCGCGTCGCCGCGCAACGCGAATCGCGCGTGCGCGCGCTGGTCGAGCTGGCGCGCGAGCTCTCTGCCGCACTGGTACCCGAGCAGATCGCGTCCATCAGCAACGGTTTCGTGCAAGCGAGCTTCGGCGCGAAAGCAGCGCTGTTGCTGATGTCCGAGCAAGACCGCCTGCTACCTCCGGTATCGGACGCGGAGGCGCTTCCCGCAGGCGCTGTCGATATGGGGGTTGCGCAATGGGTGTTCGACCACGGCGAGCCGGCTGGACTTGGCACCGACACGCTACCCGGAAGCGCCGCGCTGTATCTGCCATTGCGCGCACCGATGCGCACGCGCGGCGTGCTTGCCGTACAGCCTGCCCATCCGCGCTGGCTGCTCGTGCCCGAACAGCAGCGGCAACTGGAAACCTTCGCGGCACTTGCCGCGGTTGCGCTGGAGCGCGTGCATTACGTCGACGTCGCGCAGAAAGCGTTGGTACGCATGGAATCGGAGCGTCTGCGCAACTCGCTGCTGGCCGCCGTTTCGCACGACTTGCGCACGCCGTTGACGGCTTTGATGGGGCTCGCCGATACGCTGTCGATGATCAAGCCGCCGCTGCCGCCGGCGCAGCGTGAGATAGCCGATGCGATTCGTGCAGCGAGCAAGCGCGTCAGCGCCATGGTGAACAATCTGCTGGATATGGCGCGCATCGAAGCAGGCAGCGTACGCATCAACAAGCAGTGGCAGACCCTGGAGGAAATTATCGGTGCGGCAATCGAGGCGAACAAACAGACTTTGCATGCACACGTAATTCGCGTGGACGACATGCACAGGCTTCCGCTGATCGAATACGATGCGATGCTGCTCGAGCGCGTGTTCAGCAACTTGCTGGAGAACGCGGTCAAGTACACCCCGCGTGGTAGCACCATCTCTATCGGCGCGGTGGTGCATGACGATGCGGTGGAAATCAGCGTGTTCGACAACGGTCCCGGATTTGCGGCAGGAAGTGAAGCGTCGATCTTCGACAAATTCACCCGCGGCGCAACGGAATCGGCGACTTCGGGTGTCGGTCTCGGCCTGGCCGTATCGAAGGCGATCGTCGAAGCGCATGGCGGCCGGATGTGGGCGGAGCGGCCGGATGACGGCGGCGCGCGTTTCGTTTTCACGCTGCCGCTTGGTCACCCGCCGAATGTCGATCTGACAACCGAGGAAGCGGAACTCTCCGCCGACGGGCAGGCAGCGAACCGAAGCGACTAAAGCGGAATCGAGCCTGATGATTCAATGGGGCGGATCGCGGTTCCTGCCGTGTGAAACGAGCTGGCAGCCCGCGCGGACCGCGACTCGAGGCCCTCGAGCTGGGGCAGGAGGAACATCGCCA
>JBDTMS010000584.1:0-3511 GCA_039934195.1 Betaproteobacteria bacterium | reverse complement strand
TTCGATGCCGAAGCCACCGACGGCTTTGGCCCGACTGACCTCTATATCGTTGGCGGAAACGGCCATGTCTGGCAACTCGTCGACGATAGATGGATCATGCAGGATGTGCCAATAAATTCCAACTTGAATGCCGTAAAGTGCGCTCCAAATGGACTGACTTATGCTGCAGGGTCGAACGGTGTATTAGTTTATGGTCGAGATGATTCGTGGGATGTTCTCCTCGGCGAGCAACTCGAGGACGAGATCTGGGATCTAGAATGGTTTAGGGGCAAGCTATTCGCCTCGACTATGGAAGCAGTTTACGTCCTCGAGAATAATAACTGGACGGCGGTCCAGTTTGGCAATGACACCCCGGTTACGTGCTACCAGCTTAGCGCCAGCGAGAGCGTCCTCTGGTCGAATGGCGAGTACGACATTTGGGAGTTCAATGGCCAGCGATGGTCTCGACTCATATAGTCAGCTCTGCGGTAATGGCTCTTGCCTGTCCGGGGGTCATGAACGGGGTCAGGTCTTGCAAAATAGCAGGCCAAAGACCTAGGATGCGCGATGGCTCGTCCTCTACGCATCGAATTTGCCGGAGGTCTGTACCACGTCACGTCGCGTGGTGACAGGCGGGAGGACATCTACTCTGGCGACGAGGATCGCGTTGCTTGGCTGGACATCTTGGGTGCGGTCTGCGAGCGCTGCAATTGGAGGTGTCACGCCTACTGCCTAATGAGCAACCACTACCATCTCGTGGTTGAGACGATCGAAGGAAACCTTGCCGGAGGCATGCGCCAGCTCAACGGCGTCTTTATGCAATACGTCAACCGCACCCATGGTCGGGTCGGACACGTTTTTCAGGGGCGTTACAAAGCCATCCTGGTCGAGAAAGACGCGTACCTCCTGGAGTTGGCACGCTATGTTGTGCTCAATCCTGTGCGGGCCCGGATGGTGGCGCAGGCCGAGGACTGGCCGTGGAGCTCCTATCGCGCCATGGTCGGCACAACATCGAGACCAGCGTGGCTGGTCGTAGATGGCGTGCTGCGCGGATTCGGACGCACACGTGCCCACAGCCAGGCGAAACTACATCGATTTCGTGCGGGCAGGTGTCGGCCTGCCCAGCATCTGGGAGAAGCTCACGGGACAGATCTACCTGGGCGGCGAGGCATTCTTGCAGCGTATGGTGGCCCTCGCCCAAGACAAGTCGGGAGAGTTGGAAGTGCCCCGCGCGCAGCGTCGCCTGCAAGCTCAACCCTTGTCGCACTACGTGTCTACGTTTGCGGATCGGAAGGAAGGCATCGCGCAAGCCTATGCCACTGGAGATTTCACCCTCTCGGAAGTGGCGGGGGCATTCGGGGTGCACTACGCCACGGTCAGTAGGGCGGTCAGTGAGATAAGGCGGGGCTGAGTTAGACTGGTGTTGTCAACTGTAGATTCGAGGATGAGGACATGAGCGCGGTATTCACCCCTACGCGGCACAAGCTCTCAGTCAAGGACTACCACAGGCTGGGCGAGGTGGGCATCCTGACCGAGGACAGCCGCGTGGAACTCATCGAGGGAGAGTTGATCGACATGGCGCCAATCGGCGGTCCGCATATGAGGCTGGTGAATCGGTTGAATCGACTGCTGGTGCCTGCTGTGGGGGATCTGGGGGTAGTCTCGATCCAGAATCCGGTTACGCTGCCGCCGGACTCGGAGCCGCAGCCGGATGTGGCCATATTAAAGCCCGGTGCCGACAGCGCCGGTTCCACCGTGCCGCGTCCGGATGATGTACTGCTGCTAATCGAGGTGGCTGATACGACGCTCGCTTACGATCGAAACACGAAGCTGAAACTCTACGCGAAAGCCGGTGTGGCGGAGACTTGGATCGTAAATGTGCAGTCGAAGTGTGTCGAGGTCTACCGGGAGCCCACAATCAGCGGCTATCTCCGAAAGGTCGAGATCGGGCTTGGCGATTCGGTTTCACCCCTGAGTCTGTCGATGGTCGAATTGCGGGTTGCCGACATCTTCGGTTAGCTCCCGCCCGCAAGGACCAGGATGCACGTTGCACAGGTGCCAGAGTGGTTGAAGGATCGGCAACCAAGTGCTAAACGGCGCGTGAGCTTTTCCTGTGTGTGCTTCGTGCGGGCGTACGACTTTTGTCGGTTGATCGAAATGCAGCATTGAGGTAGCGTCTCGGCGTGGAAGCCGAGGACATGCGTCTGCCATCTGCTGCACGCGACTAACGTGCGCGTCTATCGGGCGCACCCTGTTGACGGGAGCTGCCATGCCGCTGCTGCAACCCACCAAGGACTTTCTCCGCTATCTCCAGCAGAATCCCGCGGTACGGGCGCAGATCCGTGCAGCGCCCGGAAAGACGCTGCTCTACGCCGGTACCTTCTTCAGGCCGGTATGGCAGGAGATCGCCGCGCAGAGGAGATCTTCGTCGCAGCTGGCGGACAAGCAGGTATTACCCGATGTACTAGAGCGAATCCAGGTGCCGGGAACCAAGTATCCCAACTTGCTTGCGTGGGCCCAAGAGATCGACCGTCTGGAACCTTGGCGGGAGAACGGCTTCATCGCATGGCGGGCTCTGTCGGGTGTGTTCGCAGCCAATGCGGTCGGGGCGGTGTCTTTCTGTGTGGGGTCGCGGGTGAGCAAGGACCAAAAGGTCTTTGCCGCTACTGAAGTCGGCGTACTAGCGCGAAACCCGAACGTGGATGCCACCACCCGTGACCTTGTTGCCTATTTTCAGCGCTGCGTGCAGTCGGGGCAGGCGAAGATCAACGCCGGCTTCATTGCAGGCTAGCGGGCGATCCGGCGCGTTCAGCTCGAGGATAGATAGCCAACGTGCAAAACACTGCGCCGCCTCCCATACCAGTTGTGGTTTCCCAGCATGTCGAGGATGCTGCGGCACTGCGCAGCACGCGCACGCATCTTGTGTTCGCCCCCCACGTGAAACTGCTGCATCTCGGCCGGCTCGATGAAAGACTTGCCGCGCACCTCGACGGTGTAGCAGTCGCTGGAGAATTTGGCGCACACCTTGCCGACGCTGCGCTTGAGTCACCGGGGGCGGGCGCCGTGTTCGTCGCCACAGTCGGCGCTATCGAAGGCGGGCAGTCGGCCCGCCTCGACCAGTTGTTTTCTCTAGTCGAAGCCGTACCGGAATCACAGCGCGGACTGATCTCCGCTTTCGGCTGGGTCTCAGCGCAGTCACTAAAAGGAACGATCAAAGAATTATTGTCGTCGCGTTCGTCCTTGAGACAGCGCGTCGCAATCGCGTGTTGCACGATGCATCGCGTCGACCCATCCAAAGCATTGGATTCAGCAATTGAGGATGCCGATGTTGCACTTCGCGCGCGATCGCTGCGCGCTGCCGGCGAATTGGCGCGGAGCGATCTGCTGCCCGCATGCCACCGAGCATCGAAAGACGAAGACGAAGGGTGTAGGTTCTGCGGGACATGGTCAGCAGTGCTGCTGGGCGACCGGCGCATCGCCCTTGATGCGCTGAAGATGATCGCGTTTTTCCCTGGCGCTTTCCGCGATCGCG
>JBDTMS010000583.1:0-3512 GCA_039934195.1 Betaproteobacteria bacterium | reverse complement strand
CGCAAACGCATGAACTGCTGGGAAAGCGGCAGCGCGGTCACGTCGCGGGAGAAGTCAGCGCTTTGGAAAAAAGCACTTACGGCATCGAGCAAGCGCGTGCGCGCCTGCTCGCCGCGCCCGATCGCCACCAACCTTTGGCCGAGCGACGTCTGCTCAGCGCTCAATACAATTGCAAAAGTCGGCGCGAGTTTTCTCGGCGGACGCCCGACGATGAATCGGAAAACCTCTTGCATGCTGCCCCCTGTTGACTCGGCGTAGCGCGATGTAAGCCGTGCGGATGCGCAGCTCGTAGCGCTTACGTGCATTTTGCTCCGCGGTTGCCGGCGGCTCCATGCATCGAAAGTGTTATCGCGCAAGCGAGTCTCGGCGCTGTCCGGTTAGGTTCGGAGAGCGTGAATTTCACCGGATCGGGCCGGGAATTGTTACGCGATCTGCGAACCCCGTCTGGTTAATCTGACGTCGTGGGCTTGGCTCACATCAACCAACTTAGGAGAACGATATGACTACGAAACTCATCGCCGCTTTATTGGCAACCGTGTTCGCCGCGGCCGCACATGCGGAACAACAGTACGGGCGTGACAGCGTGTACGGCGGGAAAGGCGCGAGCGTAGGCGAGCCATCTACCGGACCCGTGATCACGCGCTACGGACGCGACAGCGTCTATGCGGTGAGCGGTTCCGCACGCAGCGCGCCTGCGAAAGTCGTCGGCGACGTTACATTCAAAGCGGGACGTGCATAACTGCTGTCCAGCGCGAGATCGGCGTGATGTGCGTTCGCGAGATTATCGGCGAGTAACCGCGAGGTGCTCGGAGATTGCCTGCGACACAACGCCCCTAGGCTGGAAGCCTATTCACAACTTAGCTGGAAGCTTAATCACACAACTTAGGAGAACACCATGAACACGAAAATGATTGCAGTTCTGTTGGCAGCTTCGTTTGCAACCGCTGCACATGCGGAACAACAGTTCGGACGCGACAGCGTTTACGCCGGAAAGGGCGTGGTTCCGACCACCTCTCAATCTGGTCCGTCACTTACGCGGTACGGCCGGGACAGCGTTTACGCAAGCAACAGCGCACCGCTGAAGCAGCCGACCCGGGTAGCCAGCGACTTCGTCTACAAGCTCGGACGCACATGACATGAGCAATACCACCGGCGGACCACCCGGTGTTTGCCGAGCGTGGTCCCTGGTGATCGAGCCGCTGATGGTCGGTTGGTCGAGGGATCTTCTCGCGGTAACCGCGCAACTAAGCGCGTTCCGTACCAATTCATAGCAGCCCAGGTGCACCGCGGCGAGCACCACAACAGCCCGCATCGATACCGCTGATCGCCAAGTGCACAGCGTCTACTACAAAGTCCCTGCTCGCCGTCTCCTCGTCATCGACACGCTCTATCGGCCCATGGGGTTCAGCGCGCCCACGTTGCAAGCGCTCACCGGCAGCGTGCCAAGCCTTTCAAACCTGAGACAGCTTCTCGAGCCGCGCAACCTGTTGCTACACGCGCTGTTCGAGACCAGAGTTGGCATGGACCAGACCGTTCCGCTGGGCCGGCTGCTTTCAAGCGGCGCGCTGGCTGGGCACAAGGAGATAGTTGCGTGCTGCGCAGTGAATAGTTACCTCGCATCGGGCTGCGTACGCGCGATGATTCGAGATGGCGCCAAGACGCAGTGGCGTCAGGCGCAACAGGTGGACGCGGGTTGCATCGGGCCAGCATTGAAGACCGAGACGATAACGGATGCACCGCACTGTGTTGAGGGGGCCACATGAAACGCTTCAAAGCTACGATCGATGTATCAAGGTGGTACGGCCGCGCGCCACTGTTATCGCGCAAATTGATTGCGTCTGCGTTGACTGTCGCCGGTCTAATCAGCAGCGGGTTCGGTGTGCGCTATCTGACGCAAACACCTGAGGACGTGCTCGCGATCGCGCCGATCGATACCGCGTTTTGTCGCGTGCCGGGCACCAGTGGCTGGGCGGCGAGCAGCGCGTTTTTTCGCATCGCCGCGGCGGAGGAGACAGCGACCGAGCAGTCACGCCCGCGCACCGAAGTGAAACCGTTCGACTACGCGGTCGAAGGCACATCGCCTGCCGCGCAACCGGATCCCTGGCTGTGGGACAACCTCGGCAGCTTGCGCTTTCGCATCACCACTGCCCGCACGCCGAACAACGGCTGGTCGCTATACGGGCTAAGTGAGGTGTACCGCAAACGTGGCGATCAGCGCGGAACGAAGGCTGCCGAAGAGCTGCTCTCGCGCGCCTGGGTTGGGCCGCGCAGCCATCTGGATTTGGCGTGGCTCTGAGTTAACGGGTTTTACCGGGCAGACCGATGGCTGAGGGGCTTCGGTCTGCCCGGGCCTGCGGGCGTTGCTATTTCAGCGCCCTGCAGGCACTGCAACCGCACCGGGCAAATGCGCCTCCAAATCGCTGCGGCCCGGGCAGCGCGCCAAGCCAAACGCCTGCTTCCGTCTTATCCGAACCGCCGCGGTCCGTTTTGCGCTACGATTGCGGCCTGCGTTTCGTGTCTGCAGCAACTCCGCCGTTCGGTAGACCTTCATTAAGATTGCATCGGGTTTCCGCCAGTAGTTAGCTTGCGCCGGACGACGCTGCAATCGCGCGCCGATATGTGCCGATATCTGACGGCGCGCGGCTTACTCGAGATCTGAATTTTGATGCGTTCCCATTTGCTGATCCGGGTCGTGCTCTGTGTTGCGATGTCGCTGGCGGCAGCACTTGCTGGTAAACCGCCACGTGCGTCCGCTGCGGCCACGGTATTCGAGCTCGAACCCGATTACGTCTACGGCCGCAACCGCAAGCCGCGGCTCGGCTACCACAAGCCCGAAGTGTTCGATCCGCTGAGCGATCAGCTGTATCAGTCCGGCTACCGCGACTTTCCGCCCACCGCGATTCCCGACGAGCTCAAGCAAGTGGACGCGATGACACGCGTAGAGAAAATGGGCCGCATCATGGCGTGTGCAGACGGCTGGTTTTTCCCATTTTCACGCACGGTCCACAAGAACGAAGCAGCCGGCATCGACATCGAAATCCTGCACTCGATCGCCAAGCGGCATAACTGGCAGGTGGACGTGAGCTGGGCCAACACCGGTACGCGCTGGGGTCTGGGGCCAGCATTTTCGCGCACGATCGATCGCGGCATCTGCGACATCTTTCTCGGCCTCACGATCACCGGTGAGGACAATCACGAAGATTCGCATCATCTGATGTTTACCAAGCCGTATTTGAGCACCGGCTTCGTTCTGGTCACTCAGGGCGAGACGGCCAAGAATGTAAAGACACTGGAAGACGTAAAGGCAGGCCACATCAAAATCGGCGTGCCGGCTTATTCGCCGATGCACGACTACGTGCAGGCAAACGGCTACGAATACTCCACTTTCTTCCAAAACTACCAAGTAATCGACGCGATGATCCGCGGCGAAGTTCAAGCCGCCATGATCTGGTCGGGTGCGATCTCGCAAGCGAAGCTCGATCATCCGGAAGCCGAGTTCCAGATGGCGAAAA
>JBDTMS010000582.1:0-3513 GCA_039934195.1 Betaproteobacteria bacterium | reverse complement strand
CTACGAATCAACGCCGCACTCTCCTGAAAGCGCTCGGCGCCGCGACGCTGGCGGCAAGCGGTGGTGTGCTGTTGCCCGGTGCGACGCACGCAGCGCCGTTGCGTTATCGGCCGGAACCCGGCGCCACGTTGAAGCTGCTGCGTTGGAAGCGCTTTGTACAAGGCGACGAAGACCTATGGATGGCGAACACGCAAAAGTTCACGCAAGCAACCGGTGTCGCCGTACAGATCGAAAGCGTGAACATCGACGAGCTGCGCTCGAAAGGTGCGATGGCAGCAAATGTCGGCGCAGGGCCCGATGTCGTAATGGGCGCACCGGATATGCCGCACCTGTACGCGGACAAATGCGTGGAGTTGACTGAGCTCGCGCGCTACCTGGCGCAGGCATACGGCGGCTGGTACGACGTCTGTGAGCGCTACGGCATCGACGAGGGCCGCTGGATCGCGCTGCCGATGGCGGTAATTGCGTATTGCGTGGTGTATCGCGAAAGCATGATTCGCGCGGCCGGCTTCAGCGGCATTCCGCGCGATATGCCCGGCTTCCTCAGACTATGTCAGACGTTGAAATCTCGCGGAACGCCGGTAGGATTCGCGCTCGGCAACGCCGCCGGCGACACCACCTGGTGCGATTGGCTGTTATGGAGTCATAGCGCCGCCATCGTCGACGAGAACAACCGCGTTACGATCAACTCGAAGGAAACGATCGCTGCGCTCGAATATGCGCGCACCCTGTATCCGACGTTCATCCCCGGCACGTTGTCATGGCTGGATCCGAACAACAACAAGGCTTTTTTGTCCGGCGAGATCAGTTTGACCTGGAACTCGGCATCGATCTATTACGTCGCCAAAGACTCCGCCGACCCAGCGTTGCAAGCGATTGCGGCAGACATCCAGCATGCGCGCCTGCCGGTCGGACCGATTGGCCGGCCTACAGAACGCCATTCTGTGCTCACCGCTTACGTCTTCAAGCACTGCAGATATCCGAATGCGGCTCGCGAATATTTGCGCTTCATGCTGGAGAAAGAACAATACGAACCGTGGCAGCAGGCGTCGCTCGGTTTCATGTGCCAGACCTTGCGTGCGTACGAATCCAATCCGGTCTGGACAAGCGATCCGAAAATCACGCCGTTCCGCGATTGTCCGCGCACCGCGGTGTACGCTGGCTATCGCGGCAAGGTCGGTGCGGCGGCTGCCGCGGTCGCATCGGATTTCGTAATTGCGAACATGGTGGCTGAAGCAGCGTCCGGACAGTCGACACCGAAACAGGCGGCAGCGAAAGCGGAACAGCGCGCGCGGCGCTACTACAAGAGCTGATGCAAATCTCTTCTAACAAGGAAACCATGGCTAAGACACGCGTCGCAATAGTCGGGCTCGGCATGGCCGTCGCGCCGCACGGCAAGAGCCTGCTCGATCTCACCGACCTCGCCGAAGTCGTCTACGCGTTCAGTCCGAGCGCCGACCGGCGCAGCCAATTCGCGCAGCGATTTCCATTTCCCCAATGCAATCGGCTGGAAACCATCCTGCACGATCCGACCATCGAAGCGGTCGGGATACTCACACCCCCGGCGACGCACCTCGATCTGGTGAGCCGCTGCGCCGAAGCGGGCAAGCACGTGCTGCTGGAGAAGCCGCTCGAGATCACCACCGCACGCGCAGAGGAGCTGGTCGGCATCTGCCGCGCAGCCGGAGTTACGCTCGGAATCGTTCTGCAGCACCGGCATAAGCCCGCCGCCGAACATCTCGCCCGCGTGTTGCGCGCAGGCGAGCTCGGCACCTTGGTCGGTGCGTCCGCGATCGTGCGCCTGTGGCGTCCGCAGAGTTACTACGACGATCCCGGACGCGGCAGCAAAGCGCGCGATGGCGGCGGCGTACTGCTCACCCAGGCGATTCACACGCTCGATCTGTTTCTCTCGATGGTGGGCGAGGCGGATCAGATCAAAGCGTTCACGACGACGACGCCGGTGCATCGGATGGAATGCGAAGATCTAGTGTGCGCCGCCGTGCGCTGGAAAAACGGCGCGCTCGGTGTGGTCGAAGCGACGACAACCGCGTATCCCGGCAGCGGCGAGCGTATCGAGCTCATCGGCACCGCCGGCACGGCAACGCTTATCGGCACGGCGTTGGAAATACGCTGGCTCAATGGCCGCAACGAAATCCTGGGCAATGATGGTTCATCGGGCGGGACTGGCGCCGATCCGATGGCGTTTCCCCACGACTATCACCGCGAGGTATGGCGAGATTTTCTGACTGCGATACAGACCGGCAAAGAGCCGCGCGTGAACGGCGAAGAAGGGTTGCGTGTGCATCGATTCATCGATGCGCTGTTGGCGGCGGGATAGCGATAGCGGGGTTCGACCGAGCATGTCCGCCGTTCGCGGCAGACAGTTCGCGTCGCCCGTTCGGCGTCATCGCCGAATCGGCGAGACGGGAGCGTTGTGGAGTGTATTTTTAGCAGTGGCGCTACGGTCCTCTGTAGCATCGAGGCGGACAACGCCGCCCTGCGCGCGTTGTCGGCGTATCACGAAGCCAGGGATGCCGATCGTTCGGCAACGCGAGGACCTTGGCTGTCAGCCAGGATTGTCTGAAGGGGTATTGCGCGGTCAGGATGACCAGGGCGATCGCGCTGGCCACCATGCACGCACGGCCGTCAACAAAAAACCCGCGACGCCCCTTGCGCAGGACAGTTACGCGGACGCGGCTGGGAGATGATCAAGGTATGCGCCGATAGGGATCTCGAGGCCGACGCAGCGCTTGGACAGTATCCAGCGGAACACGCGGGGATAGTCGACGCGTGTCCCGCTTGAATATCGAGGGGCATGCGGTAGTGGCGCTCTGCGAGAGACCGGTACAGCGACTTTCGGATTCGAGCGCGTCAAACCCGCATGCAACCTAGCCGCTTCGGCTGGCTTTCACGAACTCCAGCGAGGTCTGAAACAGGGGGAGATCCTTCTCGTATTCGGAGATCACAGCGCAATTGATCTGCACCCATTCCCTGGTACTGGTAAGCCCACTGGGCTGAAACGCGACGACGTTGCTGCGTGAAAACTGTAAATCGGTCGCAGCGGCAACCGGCAGGCGCAATCCCACGCCGTCGCCGCTGATGCAGGCGAACATCTTGCCGCCGACGAAATAGGCGTCGAGGCCATTGATTTTCTTTGTACTGACGCCTGGAAGCTTGAGGAGCAGAGCGTCGATCTGGGTCTTGCGATCGGAGTTAGCAGGATCGGTAGTCAAAGGAATCCGTTGAGTTGTTATGAACAGAACGATTGAATCATATACGCCCAGCCCGACCGCTGCAGTCCGAAGCGGAATGCCATCCTCTATCAGTTCGGGCGTACAAAAATACGCCGCTTCATGAACGCAAACAAATCTTTGCGCAACGACGGGTCGTCGGGTGGCACCGGCGCCGACCCGATCGCATTTCCGCATGACCATCACGGCGAAGTCTGGCGAGATTTTCTGACTGCGATACAGTCCGGCAAAGAGCAGCGCGTGAATGGAGAGGAAGGACTGC
>JBDTMS010000581.1:0-3521 GCA_039934195.1 Betaproteobacteria bacterium | reverse complement strand
CCGAACGCCTGAGCTCGATCCGTCCCGCGGTGAGCATCTTCGGCAGCGCGCGCGTTGAGGTCAGTCACCGCTACTACGCTCTCGCCGAAGATATCGCACGGCGGCTCTCCGACGCGGGCTTTACCGTAATTTCCGGCGGCGGCCCCGGCTTGATGGAAGCCGCGAATAAAGGCGCAATCGAAGGGCGCTCGCTTTCGGTAGGTCTTAATATTCAACTGCCGAACGAACAGCACAACAATCCCTATCAGGATGTTAGTTTATCGTTTCGCCACTTCTTCGCGCGCAAGGTGATGTTCGCAAAGTTCTCCTCTGCGTATGTCGTCATGCCGGGCGGCTTCGGCACGCTGGATGAATTGATGGAAGCGTTGACCTTGGTGCAGACGCGCAAGATCCGGCGCATGCCGGTGATCCTCGTGCATGGTGCGTTCTGGGGCGGCCTGCTGGACTGGATTCGCACCACGCTGGTGTCGGAAAAGATGATCGATGCCAACGACGTCAATCTGATCCAGGTCATCGATGACCCGGCCGATGTCGTGAAAGCGATTTTCGATCATTATGAGAAGCGCGGCTTCGAGCCCTCGCCCGCCGAACGCGAATCTCAGCTCAATTTGTAAGGACGCTCGCTCCGCATGTCGGTCTACACCTCAGTCGAGCCGGACCAGCTCGCTGCCTGGCTGAAAAATTATTCGATCGGCCCACTGCTTGACATGCAGGGCATTTTGTCGGGCATCGAAAATACCAACTACTTCGTCACCACGACGCACGGGCGTTTCGTCCTCACGTTGTTCGAAAAGCTCAAGCCCGAGGAGCTGCCGTTCTACTTGAATCTGATGTCGCATCTGTCCACACATGGCATTCCGTGTCCGAAGCCGATCGCAAATCTGCAGAACGATTTTCTCGGCGAGCTGAGCGGCAAGCCGGCCACCATCGTCACCTGTATGGAAGGCGCGCCTGTGGTGTATCCGACGGTGGATCAATGCGCGCGCGTGGGCGAGGTATTGGCGGAGCTGCATCTGGCTGGCCAAACGTATCGCGCGCAACTGGAAAATCTGCGCGGACCGAAATGGTGGGGCGGCGTCGCGCCGGAAATCTATCCGTTCCTTACCGATGAGAATGTCGCCCTGCTGGGCTCGGAAATCAGTTACCAGTCCACGCATCGTCACGATGCTCTGCCGCGCGGCGTGATTCACGCCGACTTGTTTCGCGACAATGTGCTGTTTCGCAGCGGCGCAAAAGCGAATGAAACGGTCGGCGGCTTGATCGATTTTTACTTCGCGTGCGTCGATGTTCTGGTGTACGACGTCGCGATCACGGTGAACGACTGGTGCATGGACGATGGCTGTGCGCTCGACATGGCGCGCGCCAGCGCTTTGCTGGAGGCGTATCAGCAGGTGCGCCCGTTTACGCAGGGCGAGCGCTTGGCATGGCCGCTGATGCTGCGTGCCGGTGCGCTGCGATTCTGGGTGTCGCGCCTATACGATTTCCATCTGCCGCGTCCAGGCGCACTGACGCATGCGCACAACCCGGATCGCTTCCGTCGCATTCTGCAAAGTCACATCGACGATGCGCCGCGCGCTGAGAGTCTGATCGCGCAATGCGGCGCATGACACGTTTCTGATGCATATCGTCAGGCTGCCGGCGAGTCGCGGCTGGCATTGGATCGTGCAGGCGGCGCGACTGCTGCGTCGCCGTCCGATGGTGTGGCTTACGCTGCACGTCATGGTGCTGTTGATCGGCGCCGCGCTTACGTCTATCCCGATGCTGGGGCCGATGCTGTTTGCGCTGGTCACGCCGGTGTTGATAGCAGGTCTGATGTTCGGTTGCCGCGATCTCGAAGCAGGGCACGAGCTCGAGCTGAAACATCTCCTGCGCGGGTTCCAGCATGAGCCGGCGCGGTTGATCACCATCGGCGGCGTCTATCTCGTCGGACAGATCGTCATCGCGGGATTGCTGTATCTCGTCGGCGGCGAGGAATTGCAATCCGCATTGAAAGCGGCGATGTCGCCCGACGCCGATCCGGCCACCCCCCCGGTCATGAACGACCGGCTGTCGTTGTCCATTCTCATCAGTATTTGTTTCTTCGTGCCGCTCGCGATGGCCGTCTGGTTTGCGCCGGTGCTCGTCGCACTGCAGAATCTCCAACCCCTGGAAGCGATGAAGCTGAGTGTGCGTGCTTGTCTCAGCAATATGGCGCCGATGGTCGTCTATGGCTTCGGGCTGGTGGTGACGATGATGGTGTTGCTGCTGTTGTTGCGGCTGGTTCTCGGCGTGCTGCTGCCGGGCGTGCCGCTGCTGAAGAATCTCGCCGCGATGGCCGTTCTGGTGCTGTGGATCGCGCTGACGATGATCTCGGTCTACACCAGCTATCGCGAGATATTCGATCGCGAGCCGGCGCCGGCCGCGTGAAGTCTGCAGTATCAGGCGCGCGTGAGCCGCGCGTGTTCGATCGCGAGCTCTTTCATCCCGCTGTGGCGGAAGTTCACCATCACCCGCGAATCGGAGCCGCGCCCCTGGATGCCGACGATCACACCGGCGCCGAACTTCGGATGCGTCACGTCCTGGCCGACTCGCCACGGCGACGCAGGATCCGGCAGATTGAACGGTACCGCGTTGATGTTCATGCCCTTGCTGACCATCCTGCCTTGCCACGCAGCGGGGCGCGGATTTACTTTGCGCAGCAGCTCGGCGGGAATCTCGGTCAGGAAGCGGGACGCAATGTTGTAGCGCGTTTGCCCGTGCAACATGCGCGTCTGCGCATGGGTCAGATACAAACGCTTTCGCGCGCGCGTGAGCGCCACGTACATCAAGCGACGCTCTTCCTCGACGCCGTCGGATTCGTTCAGGCTGTTCTCGTGGGGAAACAAGCCTTCCTCCAGCCCGCTGATGAACACCGCTTCGTATTCGAGTCCCTTGGCGGAGTGCGCGGTCATCAGCTGCAGCGCGTCCGCGCCGGCAATCGCCTGATGCTCGCCTGCTTCCAGCGCCGCATGCGATAGAAAATCGTTGAGCGCGGCCAAGCGATCGTCCTCGTAGGCCGCCGCTGGTTCCTGCGTGCCGGTTACGGCAGCGGCGTCGGTAATCGCGAGGGGGACGAGGGCTTCGCCTTGAAAACCGGCGGCCGCGTTCACCAGTTCGTCCAAGTTTTCGATACGGTCCTGCCCTTCGCGCTCGGTCTCGTAATGCGTCTTCAAGCCGCTGCGCTGGATCACTAGATCGACCGTTTCTGGCAGCGTGAGACCGAAGCAGTCTTGCCGAAGTTGCTCGATCAAGCGGATGAATAGTGCGATGCCTTGCGCGGCCTTGCCGGTCAACGCATTACCGCAGGCCGCCTGCCACAGGCTGGTGCCGTGTCGGCTCGCCATCTCGGATAGCTGCTCGAGGCTGCGCGCCCCGACACCGCGCGCCGGCAGGTTGATTATGCGCAGCAGCGCGCCGTCGTCTTCCGGGTTCGCGACCAGACGCAAATACGCCAGCGCATGCTTGATTTCCTGTCGCTCGAAGAAGCGCAAGCCGCCGTACAC
>JBDTMS010000580.1:0-3547 GCA_039934195.1 Betaproteobacteria bacterium | reverse complement strand
CACATTCGTTGCATCGGGACCCACGTCCGCTGGGACGAACGGACTCAGCCGCCCGGCAACCGGATCACTCTTTAATTGGTTATACAGCCGTTCGGCTACCGGAGCCTGCAGAAGCGTTTGCCGCACATCCTGCACCAGCGCGGCGTCGAGAAGTAACGGTGGTGGACGAAGTTCCGGGGTTTCGAATAGCGCCATCGTGTGCTGCGCCAGCCGAGCCCGCTCTGGCCCGGGGATGTCGGCTGCCGAGCGGTCCAGGTCATGCGTCAGCCAGGCTTGCACCGATTCCGGATCGAAGTGCTGACCATTGAGCATGAGATAAGTACGGAGCGCTTCGAACAGATCATCCTGACCGGCGCTGCTGCGCTGTCGAAGATGATCTTCCAGTCGGCGAACGAGTCCGGGTAAAAAGACTTGATTCAGCACGCGGTAGTACGCCCTGGTTTCTTCTTCACCGAGTTTGTCGACCTGGGATAATCCGAAGCCCATACCCCACCGCGTAGCTTGCTCTCGTTCGGCATAGCCACCGGGAAGTCCACGCGCTGCGTCCATCAACGGCAGCACCTGGGACGGTGTGTATGCACCGCCCTCGATGCTCGACAGCACGGCTTGCAACTGCCCCGCCTGCGCTCCGACATTTGCGGTATGCAGCTTATTGCGTCCGTAGCTCACACTCCACGCAAGCACGGCGAATAACGCCAGCGTTGCAATTGCGACATAGGCACCGCGCAGCAGCCAGATCTGCTGCCGCTCGTAGCGCAAGTTCAAACCGGCAAGGCCGGATTCTTTGAATATGACATCGCGCAACAGGCGATTGATAAAATAGCTTTTGCCGCTCGCCATGTTGGCTGGAATCGGGCTTTGCTCCAGGCCGATGGCATTTGCCATGGCCGCCATGATGCGATCGATTGGCGTGCCTTCCTGGGTTCCGCTGGTGAAGTACACGCCGCGCAGCAACGGTAGTGCCTCGTAGCGTGTGGCGCCGAACAGGTCGCCTAAGAACGGCGCCAGGACTTCTCTGAGCGCACTGAACTGCTGCGGAAACGAATAGATGAGCGCGCGGCGCTGAACGTCGCGCTCTTGCTGCACACGATCGATCACCCGGCTGTTCAGCCGCTGTTCGAGTACATCGAATTCCGCGCGAAACATTTCAGCTACGTCCGAGGGTGCTGCGCCGCTATGCATCGGTAAGGTCATACCCCAGACCTGCGCACGTTCATCGCCGCCGCAGTCGGCGAAGAAATCGACGAAACCGGCGAGCAGGTCGCATTTGGTGAACATCACATAGATCGGAAACTTGATGCCCAGTGAGTCGGACAATTCGTCGAGCCGTTGCCGAATATCGTGCGCGTGACGAGAGCGCTCACCGGAAGTTTCGCGCAGAAGATCCGGAATGCTTACCGCCACAAGCGCCCCGTTGATCGGGCGCCGCCGCCGATACTTCTTAAGCAGCTGGAGGAAACCGCTCCAGGCAGCCTTATCGACATCGCGATCGCTGTCCTGTGTGGTGTAGCGTCCCGCGGTGTCGAGTAATACCGCCTCGTCGGTGAACCACCAATCGCAATTGCGCGTCCCGCCGACGCCTTTGATCTTTACCTGCTGAGCGCCAAGGCGTTCGGCGAGCGGGAATTGCAGGCCCGATTTCAGCAGCAACGTTGTCTTGCCGCCACCCGGTTTACCGATGATCATGTACCACGGTAGCTGATACAGATGCTGGTGCCCCAGCCGGCCTTTCACGCCCGATTTCTTTAGGATCGTCAGGGCGTGCTCAAGACCCTTCTTCAATTCTCCCAATTCGTCAGCGGCGGCTTGCTCGGTTGGGCTTGCCGGTGCTTTTGCACTCGACTTCGACAGCGCGGACAGCAGGTTGCTATTGTTGCGAAGGTCCCGCGCCCACTTGATGAGCATGCGGAAAATCCAGATTCCGAATAGCACGGCGATGCACAGCCAACGTGTCCACTCTGGATCGAGCGGTTTATATCGGCCGAAGGCAAACAGCGGCCCCGCCCACCAGATGAGCAAACTCAGCGCGATCAGGCCGAGTAACGTGATCACCCAGCGTTTGCGGAAAATGTTGAACAATGATTTCATCGGCGGCCGAGTTTAATTTCGCGGCGTTGGCGCCGGGCCGATAACCGCGCCTGGGCCGACGACGATTTCGACGCGCCGATTCTTCGCACGATTGTCAGCGGAATCGTTTGCTGCGATGGGCTGCGAATCCGCTCGCCCTTCCGCGCGCAATCGTTGCGGAGCTTGCATGTTGCCGGCAAGCAGCGCGACCACGGCAGCGGCGCGCTCCTTCGACAAGTGCCAGTTCGATGGAAAACGGGCCGATAAAATCCGCTGATTGTCTGTATGTCCGCTGACCAGTACGGCACCCGGCACTTGATCGAGCGCCTGCGCGATGCGGTTCAAAATCGGCAGCGATGCCGCGCGCAACGCTGCGCTTCCGGAGTCGAACAGATCGCCACCACGAATGGTCACGACTTCGCCATCCTCGCGCTGCGTCACGGCCACCAGGCCGCTGGCGATCTCCGGGGCCAGCAGCACACTCAGCCGGGGCGTGGAAGGTGGCGGCGGCTCGTGCTTCACAGGTGGCGGTGCTTGCGTGCCCGGAATGCTCTGCAGCAGCGCGAGCACCGGATCGGATGCGCGATTGACCGACCAGTTGAATCCGACGTAGATGAAGAACAGCAACAGTGCAGCGATTGCGGCAACGACCCACAGGGTGGCCCAGCGGATCATCGGATTGCGCTGGTCGACTACACCTTTCCAGTGCGCGGATAGTTCGCGTTCGTGGTCCCCGCGCGTGTTGTGGATCGTCCGGTTAAGCCGCTCTCGCAGTTCTTCAATTTGCGTGCGACCGCCATCGATGACGCGGTAGCGACCTTGAAATCCGTAAGCTAGACAGAGATACATGAGCTCGAGCAGATCGATGTTTCCGCCCGGGTCTTGGTGTACGCGCTTGAGCAGCGCGAAAAACTTCTCGCCGCCCCAGCCTTCGTTGTGAAACGCAACCAATAGACTGCGATCGTTCCAGCGTGCCGTTTCTCCCCACGGCGTGCTGGCGATGGTCTCGTCGAGCAACGTGCACAAACAATAGCGAGCTGCAATCACCACTTCGCCCCTGACGCCCGCAGCACGCGCAGCAGACTCGAACTCGCGGATAGACCGTGCAAGGCTGTCGCGCAGCGAGTCCGGATCGCGGTGAGACGGCGTCGAGCGTAACTGAGCGGCCATCGCGAATAGCGGGTTTGCCGCCGCCAGCAATGGCGTGCGCCCGGACATCGCCAGGCTGCCCGACTGTTCTGGAGGCAGCGTTGCTGTGCCGGTGTAGGTCGGCGGCGGCTTAGACGGCCGGCGCCCGCCGGGCGCCGGTTTTATCTGCGTCTGATCCGCGGGCAGCGCGAACGGGTCATCCAGGCTCATGGCATCACGCCCGCACAGCCCAGAACTCTAGCGTGAGCCCTGGAAACTCACCGCCGATGTGGAACGCGAACCCAGCGGAGTCAGCCATCATCTTCCAAAACTCGCTGCTTCGATCCAGCTC
>JBDTMS010000579.1:0-3556 GCA_039934195.1 Betaproteobacteria bacterium | reverse complement strand
CGGCGTAGTCGATGCAGCGCTCCATCGCGCCGACCATCTGCTGCGCGCGCACCGCGGCGCCAAGCGTCATCTCAGCATCTCGTTCCAACTTGGGCGCTGGCAGAACAGCGCTTACATTCAAAGCGACTGCATCGAGCACCAGCGTGTCGCGTGGCTCATTGGCGATATTGCGGAACGATCCCAGCGCGACCGTGCCTCGCGGCAGCAGCGCGAGCCAGCCGGCATCGGCTGCGTCCCGCGCGAACAGCAACACATGATCTGCCTGGCCACCCCAGGGAACGCGACGAGCACTGCCGGATAGTTCGCAACCGCGCGACGATCGCTGTATGCGTATCGCGTCATCGCTGCGGACCGGTGCGAGCGACAGCGATCCTGGCAGCGCTTCGCCGCCCGCCTGCGTCCACAGCATCCGCGCGAGCATGGTTTCCGCCAGCGGTACCGGTAGCGTGTAATACGCTGATCGGCGAATGACACGCAGTGCATCGGCGGCCGGTAGTCCGACGCCGCCGTGCGCTTCGGAAACCAGCGCCAGCGGCAACCCTGCTTGTTCCACTGCATTCCAGATTTGCGCAGGCCACGCACCATGATCCGCCTCGGCCATGGCCTCCGCCGTCACGATTCCGCGGAACAAGCGATCGGCTTGCTCGAGCACGATGCGCGACGTTTCGGCTGCGACTGCTGAGGTGGGTATTGCCAGTTCGTTCATCGCATCGCCTCAGCGCAGACCAAGCCCGCGCGCGATGATGCCGCGCAGGATCTCGCGCGTACCGCCACGCAAGGTAAACGACGGCGCATGCAGCAAGGTGTGCGCAAGCGTCTCCGAAAACACATCGTCAGAATCGTCGACGCTGACCTCGACCGGCAGCAGCCGGCGCGCCAGCTCGGGCAATTCGCGTTCGAACGCGGTGCCGACATCCTTCACCAGCGCCGCTTCGGTATTCGGATTGGCGCCTGCATCGAGCAGGCCGGCAACCGACGTCGACATGCGCAGCAGCGCGGCGAGATGACTCACCAGGCGGCCGATCTGCGCGGATTGCTGCGTATCGGGATTCGCACCGATACGCCGAATCAATTCGACCAGTAGACGATAGTCGGATAAAAAACGATCGGGACCGGAACGCTCGAACGCGAGCTCGCTGGTAACCATCGCCCAGCCCTCGCCTTCGCTGCCCACCATCATATCGTCGGCCACGAAGAAATCGCGAAAGTAGACTTCGTTGAATTCGTGTCCGCCGGCGAGGTTATGGATCGGGCGCACGGTCACGCCCGGATCGGCGAGGTCGCAGATGAACTGGGTTAGCCCGCCGTGGCGATCTTCGCCGGCCTCGCCGGTGCGCGTGAGCACGATCAAGTACTGCACGCGATGCGCATTCGACGTCCAGATCTTGCTGCCGTCGATGATCCAGCCGCCGTCGCTCCTTACCGCGCGCGTGCGCACCGCTGCGAGATCGGAACCCGAATCCGGCTCGCTCATGCCGATGCCGAAATAGCACTCGCCGCGGCAAATGCGCGGCAGGATCAGCTGCTTCGCGCGAGCGCTGCCGTAGCGCAGGATTTGCGGACCCGACTGGCGATCTGCAATCCAGTGCGCGCCGCACGGCGCCCCCGCCGCGAGCATTTCTTCGGTGATCACGAATCGCACGAGGCTCGACAAATCTTGCCCGCCGAATCCGATCGGCCAAGTGACACCGATGAATCCGGCGGCGCCGGCGCGCTCGCTGAACGCAGGGTCGAACGTGCTCCACGACGAGCGATGCGGCGCGAAACGATCGCCGCTGCGCTCGACGTCGAGAAATTCGCGCACACGCTTGCGCGCGTCGGTCGCTGCGGGCGGCAGCTGCGGCACGTCGAATCGGAATGCTTGCATGCTGAGTTATCCGAGTTATCTGGGCGAGTTATCCGGCCGAATTATCCGAGAGGCGCGTTATTCCCAACGCATGGTGCAGATGGCTGATCAGCGCGCAAGCGAGTTGCGAGAATTGCACAGCGGCGGAAATTAGCACTAAAGTCGTACATCGAATTCCACTCAAAAAGGCACAATAGCAATCGACCCACGCTTCATCTTAAACTATCGAGACCGCGATAGCCGGCGCGTCGCTTCACAGCGTCGGCGACCAAACACACGACTCGTAATCAGCGCATGCGTTTCACGTCTGGTTGAGACGACGCGAGTGCAACGTCCGCAACAGGTTTCGATCGAAGCGAATCGATCGGTACGTTGCGATTCGGAGATCGACATGGCAGGCATCTTCATCAGCTACCGACGCGACGATAGTGCCGGCTATACCGGTCGCCTGGTCGATGCCATGAAATCGTATTTCGAGCCACAGCAGATTTTCCGCGACATCGAAGCGATCGAGGCCGGTGCCGATTTCGTCGACGCGATCGATCAGGCGGTCGCGTCATGCAGCGTGCTGATTGCGGTGATCGGCCCGCGCTGGCTCGCGGCCACCGACGCTGAAGGCGCGCGCCGATTGGACGACGCCAACGACTTCGTACGCCTGGAAATCGCGGCGGCACTAACGCGAAACATTAAAGTGATTCCGATTCTCTTCGACGGCGCGTCGATGCCGGATGTGTCTGTCTTGCCCGACGTTTTGCAGCCGCTCGCGCGAAGACAAGCGCAAGAGATCACCGACCGGCGCTGGGATTATGACGTACGCGCGTTGTTCGAAGCGATTGCCAGGATTCCCGGAGTGATCAAGCGCAAGCAATCCGAGCCGGCCATCATGGCGCCGGTGACGACTAAGCGGCGCATGTCGTGGCCGGTGAAAGCAGCCCTCGGTGTTTTTGCAGTAATCGCTGCCTTAATGGTTATCGGGGCAATCGAGCAAGCCGACCAACGCAACAACATCTCGCTCTCTCCGCCGCCGGCAATGCCGGCACAGACGATTCCAGCGCACGACTCAGCCGCCACTGTTCCCACGAATACTGTTCCCACGAATGTAGTTGCCGAACGTCAACTCGAAGCCGCGGCCGCATCTGTTCCAACGCAACCAACCGCGTCACCGGGAACGGCGATGCCATCTCGCGGTCCGATTACCTTGACCGGAAACTGGCGCACGCCGGACGGCGACGCGTTTTATATCGAGCAATCCGGCGCGACGCTTGCGGTGCTCGCGGCCGACGCCAATGCGCAACAAGGTTTCATGGGGCAGGGTGCGATTCGCGGACAGCAAGTCGAGCTCACACTACGCCATCTGCAGTCGGGTGCGATGGTTTCAATGTTGATGAATGTTTCCCCGGACGGGCGCCGCATGGTCGGTATGGCACGCGAGCACGTCACGGGGACTTCGCAAAACCTAATGCTGACGCGCGAATGATGCGCGGCCGTTCGAACAGGAGAAACGATAGGTGAAGTGGTTAAGAATCGGAGCGACAAACAAGCACATTGCGAGGCACCGAGAGTGGTACAGTGAGACCATGAATTCTCATCCCCCCTCCGCACTGCACGTTCATTCCGCGATTACCAGTCTGATGCGCTGGGAACGCGACGCCGATCCTTCGTTGCGCTGTCAGCTCGTCTACGATCCTAATCGCCCGACCTACACGGTGT
>JBDTMS010000578.1:0-3569 GCA_039934195.1 Betaproteobacteria bacterium | reverse complement strand
TGCGAATGAAATCGGCGATGCGCTCGACGCCCTTGTGAATCGCTTCGTTCGAAGCTGCGTAGCTGAAGCGAATATGCTGGCCTTCGTTCGGCACCCGCGGTCCGAAATGAATATCCGCCAGTACGGCGACACCGGCTTCATTCAACAGCCGCACACGAAATTCTTCGGAGTCGCGAATGCCGGTCATGCGGCACGCTTCAGTTACGTTGGGCCATACATAAAACGCGCCGCCCGGCGTCTTGCAGGCGATGCCCGGCACCTGGTTCAGCAGACCGACGATGAGATCGCGGCGCTGATGAAAAATCTCGCGCATTTTATTGGCGTCGTCTTGCGGACCGTTGAGCGCCTCGACGCCGGCCCATTGCGTGATGTGCGACGCACACGATTCGGTGTTGGTGACCCAGTTGGTGAAATACGGCGCGAGCTTGCGATTGGCCGCAAATCCGAGCCGCCAACCTGTCATCGCCCAGGTCTTCGACGCGCCATCGGAGATGATCGTGCGCTCCTGCATCCCCGGAAAGCTCGCCAGCGAAATGAATTCGCCGTCGTACACCAGGCGGCCGTAGATCTCATCGGCGAACACCCAGACCTGTTCGTGCTTGGCGAGCACCTCTGCTATCGCTTGCATGTCGGCGCGCGACACCACACCGCCGGTAGGATTCTGCGGTGAGTTGAGGATCAGCAGCTTGGTGCGCGGCGTGATTTTATCGGCCAGCTCTTGCGGATCGAAGCTGAAGTCGAGCGACTCTTTCAAATGGATCGGCACCGGCACCGCGCCGTTTGCTCGAATTTGCGAATCGTAGATCGGGAACCCTGGATTCGGATAAATCACTTCGTCGCCGGCACCGTGATCGGTGACGCTCAACACCGTGTAGCCGATAAACGGTTTCGCACCGGCGCCCACGACGACATCTTCGGGACGTACCTCGATTCCGCGCGACGCACTCATGTTGCGAGCGACGGCCTCCCGCAATTCGACGATGCCGGCGGACGGGGTATAGCCGTGTTTACCCTCGCGGATGGCCTTGACCGCAGCATCCTGAATGTTGACCGGCGTATTGAAGTCGGGCTGGCCGATGCAGAAGGAGATGATGTCCTTGCCCTGGCGCAGCAGTGCATTGACTTCGGCCAGGACGACGAAAGCGTTTTCGGTTCCGAGATCGCGTACTCGGCGGCTGATCTGTGCCATGAGCATTCCTAAGAATTAGGTATCGAAATGCAAGAATTAAGTATCGAAGTATAGCGGTCGCCGTGCGCAGATTTGGGGAAGGCGTGGCCTCGATCCCCGAATCCAGCACTGCGACGGTGCAGGTATATAGCATGCGCAGGAAAAGCCGGTCAACGGAGCCGAGCACGCTGTCTCGGTTGCCGATAGTCGCCGCTTATAACAGCTCACCGATCTCGCAGCCAGGCCCGCAGTGCAGCGGAGACCTCCAGCGGACGTTCGAGTGTCGACAGATGACCGCACTGCTCGAGCACGACCAGCTTCGAATTCGGGATGCCGGCGGCAAGTTCGGTATGCATCGCCAGTGGCGTGAGAACATCCTCGCGGCCGCACAGCACCAGAGTCGGACAAGCGATCGCCGGCAACAACGGGCGGTAGTCGGCCCGCGCGATCATCGCAGTTTGCTGCCGCACATAAGCTGTCACACCGGTGCGGTCGGCCATGTCGCGGATGGTTTGCACCAGCACTGTATCGTTGACCCGCGCAGGGTGCACGAGCAGCGGCAACATGCGCGAGGTAATCGGTGTGAAACCGCCTTCGCTCTCGGCCAGCCGCATGAACGTCACGCGGCGTTGCGTATCTTCCGGATCATCGGCGCGCGAGCGTGTATCCAGCAGCGCAAGGCGCATCACGCGTTGCGGTGCGCGGCGCATGATCTCTAGCGCAACATAGCCACCCATCGACAGCGCCGCGAGCGCAAACCGTTCCGCCGGCGCTTCGTCGAGTACGCGCTGCGCCATCGCTTCGATGGTGTCGTCACGCTTTAGATCGGCGACCCACGACGTCACGCTATTCGCCAAGGCTTCGACTTGCGGCGCCCACAGTGCCTCATCGCACAATAATCCGGGCAGCAGCACCAGCGTTGGCTTTGCGGTCGCTTGCGTCGTCGATTTTTGCGAATCGGGCATCGAGGGTTTGCTGTGACTGAACCGTTGTTGCGGCGGGCTAGAGTATCATGCCGGCGTCCTCTTTCGTTTCATTCGCCGGGAGTTAGCCATGGCAAAAAATACCCAAATTCTCCTCGCCAGCCGTCCATCCGGATGGGTGCAGGAATCGAACTTCAAGATCGTCGAAACGGATATTCCGAAACCGCCCGCCGGCACGGTGCTGGTGAAAAATCACTGGCTCTCGCTCGACCCGTACATGCGCGGGCGCATGAACGACGTCAAGTCGTACTCACCGGCCGTGCAGATCGGTGAAGTGATGGTCGGCGGCACCGTCGGCGAAGTGATCGAAACGCAGCACCCGAAATTGCAGGCCGGCGATTTCGTAGTGGGGCGTCTCGGGTGGCAAGCCTACGGTGTGTCCGATGCAGAGAGCCTCACCAAAGTCGATCCTGAGCTCATTCCGCTGTCTGCGTATCTCGGCGTCGCTGGGATGCCGGGCGGTACCGCGTGGATCGGCCTGCTCGAACACTGCCAGCCGAAAGCCGGCGAAACGGTAGTCGTATCGGCGGCCACCGGCGCTGTCGGCGGCGTCGTCGGTCAGCTCGCGAAGCTGCAAGGTTGTCGCGCAGTGGGCATCGCAGGCGGCAAAGCGAAATGCCAATACGCCGTGCAGGAGCTCGGCTACGACGCGTGCATCGACTACAAGGCAGGCAATTTATATGAGGATTTGAAAGCAGCGGTGCCGCACGGGATCGACTGCTATTTCGAAAACGTCGGCGGCGTGGTGATGGACACGGTGCTGCGTCAGCTCAATCCGTTCGCGCGTGTGGCGCTGTGCGGGATGATCGCCGACTACAACGCAGAAAGCCCGCACGCGACCAACATGATGCGCACCTTTCTGGTCAATCGCGTGAAGCTGCAAGGCTTCATCGTCTTCGACCGGATCGACTTGTATGCGCGTGCCACCAGTCAGCTGGTGCGCTGGGTAGCGGAGGGCAAGCTCAAATATCGCGAGACCGTAGCCGAAGGGCTGCGCAGTGCCCCGAAGGCATTCATCGGCATGTTGAAGGGCGAGAACTTCGGCAAGCAGCTCGTGAAGATCGTCTAGCAGCACCGGGCCATCGCGATTGAGGCGAACGGCGGCACAAGTGATATTCCGCATATTGCGCTAGCCGGATATTCCGCACATGGCGCGAGCCCGGCGACGCGCGGCCAGACAAGCTTCGACGCACATTACTCATTTGGGAATCAGCATGGCAAACATCATCATCACGGGCAGCTCGAGCGGGTTCGGCCGGCTCACCGCGGAAACGCTGGCCAACGCGGGGCACCAGGTATTCGCGACATTACGCGACAGCAGCGGCAAGAACGCCGGCGCGACAAAACAGCTCGGCGTCCCGCGCGCCGGCGGCGGCCGTGTGCACGTCGTCGACATGGACGTTACCAGCGACGCGTCG
>JBDTMS010000577.1:0-3570 GCA_039934195.1 Betaproteobacteria bacterium | reverse complement strand
CTTGCGATGAAAATCTCGGCTGGCAATCTGCTCGACCCTGATTATCTGCGCACGCGTGCAGCTCTCATCGACCGCAAGCGTGCGCAAGATTTCGGTCCAGGTGTGCCGAAATCGTCCGGAACGGTCTATCTCACAGCGGCCGATGCAAGCGGCACGATGGTTTCGTACATCCAGTCTAACTATGCGGGTTTCGGATCCGGCGTCGTCATACCCGGCACCGGCATCAGCCTGCAGAATCGCGGCGCGTGTTTCACGCTGGAGCCGGGTCATCCAAACCAGGTCGCGCCGGGCAAGCGCCCGTTCCACACGATTATTCCAGCGTTTGCGACCAAGGCCGGCAAGGCGCTGATGAGCTTCGGCGTGATGGGCGGCGATATGCAAGCGCAAGGCCACATGCAGATGGTCGTTCGGCTGGTCGATCACCAGCAAAACGCGCAAGCAGCGTCAGACGGCGCGCGTTGGAAGATCACCAACGAAAACGAACTGGCCGTCGAGCATGCAGTGCCGGCTGCAACAGTGGCGGAGCTTGCGCGGCGCGGTCATCGAGTCCGGCAGACGGACCGCTGGAGCATGGAGTTCGGCTCCGCCCAACTCATCTATCGCATGGAATCGGGCTATTTAGCGGCATCCGAGAGTCGCCGCGATGGCCAGGCCGTTGGCTTCTGACGTGATGCACTCGACGATGGTAAGTCGGTGCAGCGCGTTTGCGCTGGCGTGCGCGGTCGCATCGATTTGTACGAGCGGCGTGCGTGCCGGAGACTATCCGGACCATCCTGTTCGGCTGGTCGTGCCGTTTCCTGCCGGGGGCAGCGCGGATACGAATGCACGCCTGCTCGGGCAGCGGTTGAGCAGCAATCTCGGTCAGCCGATCATCATCGAAAATCGTCCGGGCGCCGGCGGTAACATCGGCACCGATGTGGTTGCTAAAGCCGCGCCGGATGGCTACACGTTGATCCTCGGTTCGATCTCGAGCCATGCGATCAACGTAAGTCTGTATCAGCGCTTGCCCTATGACCCGGTCAAGGACTTCGCGCCGATTTCTTTGATGTGCACGTTCCCCAACGTGCTGGTCGTGAATCCCGCGGTACCCGCGCGTAACGTGCAAGAGTTGATCGCGCTCGCGAAGGCGAAACCAGGATCGCTGACCTTCGCATCCGGCGGCAATGGCACCACGCATCATCTCAGTGGCGAGCTATTCAAACAAATGACCGGTGTCGATATGACGCACGTCCCGTACAAAGGCAACGCGCCGGCGATGACCGATCTGGTCGGCGGACAAGTGCAATTGATGTTCGACAACATCGGCAACGCGCTGCCGTTCATTCGCGCGGGAAAGATCAGAGCACTCGCGGTTATTGGACCGAAGCGCTCACCGGCGCTGCCTGACGTGCCGACGTTGGCAGAGTCGGGGTTGACCGATTACAACGTCACATCGTGGTTCGGCATTCTCGCACCGGCGAAGACGCCGCCACCGGTCCTCAGAAAGTTGGAAGCGGCAGTGGCGAAAGCGCTGCAGGATCCATCATTGCGCGATCAACTTGCACGTGACGGCGTCGAGTTGCGTCCCAACTCACCGGCGCAGTTTGCGACTTTTCTACAGTCGGAAATCGTTCGCTGGACCGCATTGGTTAGACAGTCCGGCGCGCATATCGACTAGAACGCCGCACCGGTCGATAGCCGGCGCTCAACGCCCCGCTTTGATCGCTGCCTCGCGCACTGCGCTCAAGCTCGTGCGTGTGGTAATCGCTTCGGGATCGAGACGCACTTCGAGCAGCGCCGGCCCACCCGACGCGAGTGCGCGATCGAATGCGGCAGCGAAATCTGTCGTTTTCTCGACCAAGGCGCCGTAAGCGCCATACGCATGCGCGAGCGCTACGAAATCCGGATTGCGCAGGTCCGTTCCGAATACACGCGCCGGATATTCGCGTTCCTGATGCATCCGAATGGTTCCGTACATCGAATTGTTGACGACGATAAACACGACAGCGGCGCCATACTGAACCGCGGTGGCGAGCTCCTGCCCATTCATCATGTAGTCACCGTCGCCGGCAAAGCACACGACCGTACGCTGCGGCAGCGCGAGCTTGGCGGCGATCGCCGCGGGCACCCCGTAACCCATTGCACCGTTGGTCGGTGCGAGCTGCGTGCGGAATCCGCCATATTGATAAAAGCGCTGCAGCCAGCCGGAAAAATTGCCGGCGCCGTTGGTGAGAATTGCATCGCGCGGCAGACGCTCGCGCAGCCAGGCGACGACTTCGCTCAGGTTCACGGCGCCGGGCGCTTCGACCGGGGTCAGCGACGCCAGATATTCCGTGCGCAGTGACTCGGTCCACTGCCGCCAAGCGGACTTCGGCGGCGCGTCGAGCCTGCACGCCGCCGCGGCGAATTCTTCCATGCCGGCATTGATCATCAAATCGGCTTGGTAGACGCGGCCCAGCTCTTCCGCACCCGGATGCACGTGCACGAGCTTGGTATGAATGCGCGGCACATCGAACAGTGTATAGCCACCGGTGGTCATCTCGCCCAGCCGCGGTCCGGCCGCGACAATGACATCGGCTTCGCGGACGCGCTTCTTGAGATCGGCGCTGATCGCAATGCCGACTTCGCCGACGTAATTGTCATGGCGATTGTCGAGTAGATCCTGTCTGCGGAAAGAGCATGCGACCGGCAAATTCCAGCGTTCGGAAAACCCACGAAGATCCTCGCAAGCGTGCGCCGTCCAATCGCCGCCGCCGACCAATAGCAAAGGCTTGGCTGCTTCGCTCAGGAGATGCGCGAGCCTTTCCATGTCTGCGTCGCCCGGATGCGGCTTGATGCGCTGATACGATGTCGGCAGCACAGCGGGCGCCTGACTTACCAGCATGTCTTCGGGCAGCGAAAGCACGACCGGTCCGGGACGTCCTGACACGGCCAGATGAAACGCGTGGCTGATGTATTCGGCGAGGCGTTCCACGCGATCGACTTGCGCAACCCACTTGGTCATCTCACCGAACACGCGCCGGTAATCCATTTCTTGAAACGCTTCGCGCTCGACGACGTCGCCGCCGACTTGGCCGATGAACAGAATCATCGGCGAGGAATCTTGATACGCAGTGTGCACGCCGATGCTTGCGTTGGTTGCCCCCGGACCGCGCGTTACGAAACAGATGCCGGGACGCCCAGTCAGCTTTCCGTAAGCTTCTGCCATGAATGCAGCGCCGCCTTCTTGCCGGCACACGGTTAGACGGATCTTCTCGCGTACGTCATACAACGCATCCAGCACGGCGAGGTAGCTTTCACCGGGAACGCAAAAAGCCAGGTCGGCACCGTGCGCGAGCAGGCAGTCGACCAGGATTTGACCGCCGGTGCGTAGCGGTAGGCTTTGATTCATGTAGCGATCTCCTTGCAGCAGCGTCGCAATATTTGGGTGGTCTCTAGCTGCCTGATTATAGCCGCCGTCATTCGGTTCACCTGTATGGCGACGGAATCAAAGGCCTTGGCTATAATGCCGCGGGACTTCGACTCGATAGTAGTGGGCCGCGGTCGCGAGAAAAAAATCAGCGCCAGGCTGAATCTAGCCGGTGCACGGCT
>JBDTMS010000576.1:0-3583 GCA_039934195.1 Betaproteobacteria bacterium | reverse complement strand
GCCCATTCGTCATAGCCGCCGGGATTCTCGACCCAGCGGCCGTCGCCGTCAAAGGCGATCACCTGGGTGACGACGTTATCGAGAAACGCGCGATCGTGACTCACGAGCAGCACGGTGCCGTCGTATTCCTGCAATAACGATTCGAGCAATTCCAGCGTTTCGAGATCGAGATCGTTGGTCGGCTCATCGAGCACCAGCAGATTGGCGGGCTTGGCAAACAACCGCGCCAGCAGCAGCCGATTGCGCTCGCCGCCGCTGAGCGATTTCACCGGCGAGCGCACACGCGCCGGCGCGAACAAAAATTCGCCGAGATAGCTGATCACGTGCTTGCGACTGCCGCCGACCTCGACGAAATCGGAGCCATCGCTCACCGAATCGAGCACCGTCGCTTCTTCGTCGAGCTGATTGCGGAATTGATCGAAGTAGGCGACGTTGAGCTTCGTGCCTTGCCGCACTTCGCCGCTGTCGGGCGGCAGCTCGCCGAGGATCATGCGGATCAATGTGGTCTTGCCGGCACCGTTCGGACCGATCAATCCCACCTTGTCGCCGCGCAGAACCCGGCAGGTAAAGTCGCGCACGACGACGTTGTCGCCGAACGACTTGCTGACATCGGTGAGCTCGGTGACGAGCTTGCCCGAACGCGTGCCCGCGTCGAGCGCAAAATTCACCGTGCCGACGCGGTCGCGGCGCGCGGCGCGTTCTTTGCGCAGCGCTTCGAGCCGGCGTACGCGGCCTTCGTCGCGCGTACGGCGCGCTTCGACGCCGCGCCGAATCCACGCTTCTTCCTGCTCGAGCAATTTGTCGAATTTTTCCTGCGCGAACTCTTCAGCCGACGCTTGCTGGGCTTTGCGCGCGCGATATGCTGCATAGCGTTCCGGAAAATGCGTGAGGTGACCGCGATCGAGCTCGACGATCGCGTTCGCTACGCGATCGAGGAACACGCGATCGTGGGTGACGAACAGCAGCGCGCCGTTGAAGCCGCGCAGCAGCTCTTCGAGCCATTCGATGGTCGTGACGTCGAGATGATTGGTCGGCTCATCGAGCAGCAACAGCTCCGGTTCCGCGACCAGCGCGCGCGCCAGTGCGAGACGTTTGCGTTGTCCGCCGGAGAGCTCGCTGACCATCGCATGCGGATTGAGATTCGATCGGCTCACCGCCGCGTCCACGCGAGATTTCAGCAGCCACCCGCCGGCATCGTCGATCTCGTGGCCGATTCTCTCGAGATCGTCGATCGCCCCGGCTTCGCCGCGCTCCATCGCATGCGCCGCCGCGTCGTAAGCGGTCAACAGGTTGCGCGTTTCGCCCAGACCCTCGGCTGCCGCTTCGAACACGCTCAGCGCCGGATCGAGAATCGGCTCCTGCGGAACATACGCCACCGCCAGGCCCGCACGGCGCCACACCTGGCCCTCATCCGCGGCCGCGTCGCCCGCCAGCACTTTCAGCAGCGTGCTTTTGCCGGTGCCATTGCGGCCGATGAGCGCCAGGCGATCGCCCGGCTCGAGCGCGAGCTCGACGGCATCGAGCAAAGGGACGTGGCCATAGGCGAGAGAGACCTTATCCAGGGTGGCGATGGGCATGAGACGAATAGATTCCAGTGCGAGATTCGGGGAAAACGGGAACGATGACCAACGGAGGCGAATTTTACCGGCAACACGAGGGACGTGTGCGGAATCGAACGAACGGCGCGGCGCCCCGCAGCGCGCGGCCGGCGGCGATCGAATGGAAACGATCGCGGTGAACGAATCCTGCAACCGCGCCATGCGTTCACCTCGATCGCCGGATCGCTGGCGGGTCAGCCGTTAGAGTCGGCCTCTCGGCGCCGACCCTCGGCGCACCCTCACGACGATTGATCGGTGCCCGGCTCCAGCAGCTGATCGAACTGCAAATTACTCGAGCCTTCGCCGCGGCCGACTTGCTTCTTGTATGCAGCCCACACCCAAGTCGAGCCGTCCAGCCAACGCGCCATCCGACGCGAGCGCGTGACATGCACGCCTTCGCGCGGGACTTCCTCGTCGTAGAGCAGCAGCTCGCCCGCGGCGTTGAGCACCTGGCCTTGCGCACGATGGACTTTCTGCGAGCCGTCGGGTTGCAGCACGGCCCCGCGCTTCAATCGTGAGATGACTTTGCCATCGGCACCTTGCAGTTCGACCGGTAGCAACGGAATCCAATTGTCGGGAACGGTCGATGACAACAAGTAGCGCGCAGCCGAGGCGCCGGAAGTCGGCACGCCGGCGCCTGTGCTTGCGGCAGCAACCGCGGTAGCCGGCGGTGCGCTGTAACCGGGGAGCGCTTGCTCGAGCGCGCTTTCCAGATTGCGCTCGATGGCCCACGCCACGTTGGCCATCTCGTCGCGCATGAGCAAGACATCTTCCAGCGTACTGCCTTCCATTACGCGACCGAGCGATGGCGGCAAGAAGAACAAACCCGAGTTGAGATTGCCGATTGGTGCTTCGCCGGGGCGGAAGAACGCGGACTGCCGCCACATCGACCAATGCTGGGCGGGCAAGCCGCCGCCGTCGATCGGGCGGAGCAGACTGCGCACGCCGAAGCTGTCCGTGACCACCAACGAATCGATCGAGGTCACCGAGCCCACCGGCAAGGTCAGCGGCACGACGAACCAGTCGTTGCCGTAGCTGCCGACGTATTCGATCATCAGCAGCTTCGCGAGATCGGTCGGCCCAACGGGGACCAGGCCGTATGCGATGCGGGCGTCCTCCAGTTCCCAGAAACGCGCAGCCGGGGCGCCGCGAAAAGTCACCGGCGCGGGAATCGTGGTTTCGGTTGCGCCGGCGAATGTGCGATCGCCGGCGCTGCCGATGTTCGACTCGAAGCTCACGTCGAAGCTGCTCCAATCTAGCCGGCCGTCATCGAATTCGTTCGCGGTCAGCAGCACCTCGCTGGTCGCGTCCGCCGACATCCCCGCGGCGACCGACACTGCGTACTCCATGCGCGATGGCAGCCATGCGTCTTCCGTCGGCGCTCCGGGCTCGCTGAACAACGTGTTGTAGTAGCCCAACCACTCGACCGCGGCCTGCTGCACTTCAGCGCGATCGCCCTCTGCGATTTGCAGCGCGCTATCCTGGGCGACTTGCGCGGCGCCGGCACCACGAAACGCCGCGCTGAGCAAGCGCGCATCCGGCGCACGGCCCGCCATGCTTTGCACGAAGCGCCGGGTGCCCTCGTCGGCAGCTCCGGCCTGCGCACCCGTCAACGCCTGCAATGCAAACTTCGCGACGAAACCGGCGCGATAACTTTTCGCGAGCGGCTGCGATTCCAGCATGCGCAGAAAATGCAAACCCGCCTCGACGCTCAGACTGAGCATGCGCAAGTCATTCACGCCATTTGCGCGCATACGGCGGCGTTCCACCATCACTTCCAGCGGCATGGTCAGCGGATCATAGCGCGGCGCTTTTTCATTGGTGTTGTTCGGCAGCTCGCCGAGATGACAACGCGATAGCAGCGCGCTGGTCGAGCGTACGCGCGCTGACACCGGGGTGCCGGCGTCCTCGCCCTGAAATTCGCCGAGCTGCCACTGGCGCGCGAGCAGCCACAACGGGTCGAACACCCGCGCGCTCACGCTCTT
>JBDTMS010000575.1:0-3584 GCA_039934195.1 Betaproteobacteria bacterium | reverse complement strand
TCTTGCCATCCTGGGGTTTGCGCTTCTCGGATATGTCGAGATCGCACATGATCTTCAAGCGCGCGACGATGGCGTTGCGATAGCTTGCGGGAACCGAAATATAGGGAACAAGGGTCCCGTCTTTTCGGAACCGCACCTCAGTCTTGCCTTTACCCGGGTATGGTTCGATGTGAATATCGGAGGCACCTTGATGATAAGCATCGACGATGATCTTATTCACGAGTTTTACAAGCTCGTTATCAGCCGCCATCGACACATCGTCGCCGATCGCGCCGAGTTCTTCATCCGCATCCTCCCCCATGTCCGACAGCAAGTCGCCGATGCTTCCGTTCTCCCCGGTCTCACCGCCGAAGAATTGATCGAGGGTGGCGACGAATTCACGACCGGTGGTAACGCGATAGATGAGGCGATGCTTCGGAAAAATGTTGGAGACGATTCGCGAGGCGCGCACGCGTTCGGGGTCAGTGGTAACGACCGTCAGGCCTTCCTTCGCGTCCTCCACCGGCACCCATAGACTACTTTCTAGAAAATCTCGCTTCAGATTTCTAAGGAGATCGAGCGGTCGGATACGATCCTGTTTAGCCGGCTCGTACGCGACATTGAAGAATTTTGCCAGCGCCTCGCCGATTGCGGCCGGTTTGACTTGAAATTCGTCAAGCAGCACGCTTTCAATATCGAGACTTTTACGGCGCGCTGACCGAAGCGCCAGCTCCATTTCTTCGGCTGACAATATGGCATTCACTACAAGCGCATCGTAGCGACCACGCACCACCGCAAGCGGCTTCTGCCGTTGCCGAAACGCGATTGCCAGCGTTTCGCACAGAGTCGCCAATGCTTCTTCCGCTACCTGCGGGAACGGCTGGCCATTCTTCGTGTTGATCGCCTGCACCACCCCCATGAGCTCGTTCGACCCGGTATCGACGATTGGCGACACGAGCATCTGCTTGGTGCGAAATCCCGTACGCTTATCGACTTCCTTCAAGAAACGCAGTTGCGGGCTCAGAATACGCAGCTCATTCTCGTCGTACACATCGCGAATATTGATCAGCATGCGATTTTGCGCAACAAATCCGGCAATGCTTTGTTCGTTGATCGGCAGCTTCAGGTCTTTGAATGACGTAAGGCCGGTCTTCACTTTAGATATGATCGATGACCGATCATCGGACAGTGCGTAGATGGTGAGACGATCGGCGGCGACCAGACTGCAGATCTCATGGCCGAGTTCCAACATGATTTCATCCACGTTCGTGGTCGCGTGGATTCGGTTGGTAACCGATTGCAGTTGCTTCTGCAGTTCAAGCTTGCTGCTGATGTCCGCCAGATTCTGATTGCTCTGCGGTTTTGCGTCGAACACCGTGCTCATCGGAGCGTTCCTTTTGCGAGCGGGACGCAGCTCGGCGCGCGCCCGGATTCACATCTTGCGTTACCGCACGAGGCATGGCAGGCGCTACTCGGCGAGACCATCCTGCTTGGAGATTCGGCACGGTCCATCAGAACTTGAACACCTGTCCATTGGAAAGACGACGGGGACCGAAATCGCCCGCCAATTGCTCCACTTCCTCCATCGTGAGCGTGCCTTCGCCCGGCTTGAGGTGCGTGATGAAAACCCGCGCTGCCCGTTTGAGCTTGCCTAATTCGGCGGCCAGCATACTCGGACACAGATGCTTCGAGTCCAGCGCAAGCTGGCGCTCCGCGTTCGGAAAAGCAGTCTCAATAATGAGGTATCGCAGATTCTCTATTCGATTTACGAGCTCCCAGAGTGCGTCGTTGGACGTCGTGTCTCCGGTGAAGACGAGGCTTGCTTCTCCGCTGTCGAGATGAAATCCGACAGCAGGCACAACGTGGTTCGCCGGCAACGGCGTGATCGTCCCGCCTGCAATATGCGTTGGCACGCCGAGTTGGATCTCTTGATAGCGCAGATAGGACGTTTGCGGAGATGGGATTTGCGAAAAATCCGGCCAGATCTTCCAATTGAAGATATGGGCTTGCAACGCGGCGATGGTCGGGGCGGTGGCGTGGACCGTGATCGGGCCGCTCCGAAGGCCGCCTACCGTGTCGACCAAAAATGGAATGCAGGCGATATGGTCCAGATGCGAATGGGTCACGAACACGTGATCGATCTGCCTGAGCTCAGATAAGCTCAAGTCGCCGACGCCAGTTCCCGCGTCAATCAAGATATCGTGATTGAGCAGAAGCGCGGTTGTGCGCAGGTTGCCGCCGATGCCGCCACTGCAACCGAGTACTCTGAGCTGCATGCGCTATTTTGCTTCGAACAACCAAGCGCCGTCCCAGCTGGCACTCGGGGGGGTGGCGCGCAATTCAGCGATGCGCTGAAGGAACAGCGTATAGAGCAGATTGGCTGGGTACCGCTGGCGCAGAGCCAACAATTGCAACTCGGCCACATCCCAGTCCTGATTGCGGTACAACTGTAGCGCACGCTGCCATAACAGCAGCTCTTGACGACGAGGTTCATCCATCATCGATGCGAGACATATCGGTTCGTAGATAGCTACGGATTCGTTCCGCCCACGAACGCGAACCAGATCGAGCTCCCGATATGCAACGTCATCGGACATGGCGCGCGTCGGTGCCCCGACGATCATGTTAACTCCGTAGTGCCGCGTGAGTTCCTCGAAGCGGGAAGCCAAATTAACGGCGTCGCCGATCACCGTATAGGCGACGCGGATCTCAGAACCCATATTTCCCACGCTCATCCGGCCGGTATTTATTCCCACACCGATATGCAGCTCCGGCCATCCTCGCGCTTTGAACTGTGGCTGCAAGGCGTCCATAGCGGATTGCATTTCCAGACCGGCCAATACAGCTCGGTGAGCATGCTGCGCATCGCTCACTGGAGCACCCCAAAAAGCCATGATGCAGTCACCCATATATTTATCGATGGTGCCCCGATGCTGATAGATGACTCGCGTTAGAGGCGTCAGAAACTGATTCATCAACTGCGTTAGTTCCTTTGGGTCTAGCCCCTCCGAGAGCTTGGTGAAGCCGCGCACGTCCGTGAACAACACCGACATTTCGCGACTGTCGCCATCCATGGAGAACTTTTTCGGGTTGTAACTCATCTCGTCCACCAATTCGGGCGGCACGTACTGCCCGAAGCGGCTGGCCATTTTGCGCTTGGCGTGAGACTCGACAAAGAACCCATAAGACATATTCAGTGCAAACAGCAAGCCGATTTCCAACACGCTGGCGGCTAGCGGTAAAACCAAGCTCGCTTGCATCCAAAGCCAAACGTTGGCACCCACCACCAGTCCAAAAATTAATCCGGAGAGTGCGCTTGCGCGTAGGGGGTTAAGCAAAGGCAAGACCAGGGCTAAAAATCCGCCAACTAGCGTTAAAAGTAGGACCTCCGCGCCCTGCAAGTACGCTGGGCTTTGCTTGATGGAGTCGTCCAACATGCCCGTTATGAGGTTGGCGTGTATCTCCACGCCGGGATAGGCTGGGCTAACTGGGGTTGCGCGAAGATCGAGCAAGCCGGGCGCAGTACTTCCAACCAGTACGATCCGGTTCTTCAATACGGAGGCATCTGCCGTTCCGCGCAGAACGTCGGTTGCGGAAACGTGCGG
>JBDTMS010000574.1:0-3588 GCA_039934195.1 Betaproteobacteria bacterium | reverse complement strand
GCACTGTCGCTTGCAGCGCCACGGCCGAGCCAGAAATCTATCTGCTTTGGGTTAGCAGAGAAAATGATGTGAGCAAGAGCTTCGATATTGATGCGCGTAGCGGAAAAACTATCTGAAGAGTCCCGTAAACCGGAGGTGCCATCTCTTTCACCACCTGCCACCGCAATCAGGCCATTGCGCTTAATCCAATCGCTAGCTTTCCAGCATTCCCGCAATTGCTCGATATTGACTTTGAACTGATTTGATCCTTCAGAAAGCGCCGCTTCGTCATCAGTCGCGCCCGGCTTATATGTACGCCCTAATTTAATAAGATCATCTCGGCAGCACCGGTAGGTTTCCCTCTGATGATGAAATGACAATTCCTAGAAGGAAACGCTTGATCTCGTCGGTGTGCTTTGGATCGTCTGGTGAAAACAATAGGTGAATATTTAAGGGAGCACCCTTCGACGTTTCTATGCTCAGGCGCATCTCGACATTGGGAAACAGAAGGCCTACATGCGGTAGCCTTCCCGCCGCTTTCATCTTCACAAGATCGATGTAGCGATCAATCGAAAAATAATCCGTAATACCAAGCGCTTTGATAGGGGGCTCCGCCGCCTCCACGCTACAGAAAAATGCTTCCCACGGGTCAGCGCCAGTGAACTGGTTATTTAGTACCGTGCCGGGCGTGTGAAGATGAGGGTCCCACCGGTGCCATAAAGACCCACGCGGATTATCACTTTCTGGATTTTTGCCCACGATTTCGATATGCCCTCCCCTGTGCGTCGGTTATCGACGTTGATCATGGTTGCGGACCGTGTCCCTGCATTTTTCCCCGGCGGTGGAGTGTTGGCAAAGTCTTAATCACTTCGCCGGTTTTTTGCTCGGCCATGCGCAAGTCATAAATGGTTTGCAGGTTCAGCCAGAATTGCGGGTTGGTGTTGAAGAAGTGCCCCAGGCGCAGTGCCGTGTCGCCGGTGACGGCGCGTTGGCCGTTGAGAATTTCCGTAATGCGATTAGGCGGCACCTTCAACTTGCGGCCGAGCTCAGCCGCGCTCATCTCGAGCGTCTTAAGCTGCTCGGCGAGATGTTCGCCGGGATGAATAGCACTGCGTCCCATGATGCAACCTCCTAGTGATAGTCCACGATCTCGACATTGCTAGGGCCGCGTGTTCCTTTCGGCCATTCAAAGCAAATGCGCCACTGATCGTTTATGCGAATGCTGTACTGTCCTTTACGATCACCCTTCAGTGCCTCCAGCCGGTTTCCCGGCAGATCCAAATCCAGGAGTGACGTCGCCGCATCAAGTTGGTCCAAATGGAGCTCCGCCTTGCGCGCGAAACCAGCGAAAGCCTTGACCCGTTTCCCATCGGCGAATTTCTGGGTTCGCTTATCCCGATAACTAAGGATCATGCTGCCGCGAACCTAAAGAATAATATGCGATACGTCAAGCATATTATTATGCATGGGGACATCTGCCATTCGCTGCTCAACCCATCGGATGGACAATCGACTTTGGCCTGTCAGGCCTGCGGTTGCCATGCGGCTTTCGCCGCGATCGCCTGCTCCTTGTACTGCCATTCCGGCAGACGTCGCTTGCTGACTGGCTTCTTGAAATTGAGCACGATGCCATTAGTGGGGCTAACGCGAAGCCTTTGCGTGCCGTGTATTCGCCGAGGAAACAACAGGTGTGCGGGCAGTGAGATACGAGTGATCCGGCAGCGTCAGCGCGTCGATCTTAGTGAGTCGTAGGGGAAAGGTAGTGCCGGATGTCATCGTAGTCCACGACGCGGATGGCACCTCTCTCCGCAAACTTCTGCGGCCAGGTCAGCCGGTTGTTGCGGAAACAACTGTCAGAATGAACAGCTTTCCCCCTTGTTGTAACGCCGCGCGCGCCTGGATCAAGGTTCCTGATGTTTCCCCGGTCTCGACAATGATGGTCGCTTCCGTAAGCGCCGACATGGTGATATTGCGCTCGGGAAAGAAAAACCGATTGAGCCGGTAGTCCTGGCGACGGTAGCGTTGCACCGGCACCCGGCTGATGAGGAGGAACTCGCGCGCAATGCGTCGTTGCAGTTCCACTGCCGCGTGGATAACATCCGAGATCGGCGTGCCGATCACAGCGATCGTGCGTCCGCCCTCGTCGGTCGCCGTTTCATGCGCGACATCCACGCCGGTGGCAAGACCCGAGACGATGGTGAAGCCATCGGCGACGAGCTGTCGCACCAGCTTGCGCGTGCGTGCCTTGCCGTCGTGCGACGGCTTACGGGTTCCGACTACCAGCAACCGATCGCGATTCCGCGAGATCCCACCATCCACATATTAGAACGCGGAAGATAGGTCCCCGGCCTGTTGGGGTCGTATGGTTTGACTCGAAAGTCGATTAGCCACTTGAGCTTCGATTCGTCTGACCTCCTCCCGAAAAACAGTGAGACGCGGCGGGGATAGCGTCAAGTGCAAAGTCATTCATTGCGCATCGCATCTGAAAGCCACTTTAGTCCTGAATGTAGCCGAGATTCTTTAGCCTATTCACCAAAGCTTGTGTGCTGACACCATATTTGCGGCTTAGACCGCGAAGAAATGCGTCGTCGAGAAGATCGACGAATTCTTCGTTCGCCAAATCTTTTTCGAGAAATGCTTTGGGCATGAGAAGTGAAGCGGCAAAAAAATTGGCTTCTTTCTCTGCCTCATCGGTGCCTTTCCTCGATACGTCGTCGCGTAGTCTGACGCGAAAATCGCGGTCAACGTGTAATTGTTCTTGATCGTGCAGTAGCAGATGCCCTAGTTCGTGCGAGATAGTGAAGTTCTGTCGTACTGATGCGTGGCGTGTATTAACGCCGATCACCGCCACTTCTTTGTCGCGGTATAAGAAGCCTGACAAGTCCCCTTCTAATGAATCCATGTGGATTCGTGCGCCCTTTGCCTGGGCGATTTTCAAGACGGGTACGGGGGCTTCCGTGATGCCGTTTTCAGCGAGAAGAACTTCCACCATCACTTGTATCTTGCGTTTCCGTATCGCCATTTGATCCTCCGGTTTTAATCGCAATCCCCGATTTAATAAACGCCAGTTCATCCTCACCGCGCAGCTGATCGCCGATCATCACAGCTACATCAATCGCCTCTCCTGATGCGATGGGACGGGGGAGCAGTTCGGAAATATCAACCTTCAATTTCTCGACGATCTCGCAGAGCGTATGTAGCGGCGGGTGTTGCCGTCCGTTCTCGATATTGGTCAGTGATGTGCGCGTCAGACCCACTAGCTGGGCCAGCCCATCTTGCGACAGTTTGCTGCGCTTCCGGACAGTTCGAATGTTCTGCCCGAGCTGGCGGTAAAAGGCGGCTTGTTGGCGGGTGTCTTTCATCGGGGTGTGCTGGAGACTACTCTTAACTTGTAAAACATGTCAATTATACTGACACGTTTGTGAGACAAACATATAAAAGAAGTTTGTAAAAAGAACTTTGTGATATTCTCTTGCTGTAGCTAACCTTTAAAGGAAACCAAATGAGTAAGAAACCCGGCACTACGACAGGTAACCAAGGCGGAATTTTTCAGGAAATTGGCCCCCAAGGCGGCAAACGGCCGAACTACGCTACTGTGCCCGACAACCG
>JBDTMS010000573.1:0-3596 GCA_039934195.1 Betaproteobacteria bacterium | reverse complement strand
AACGTATGCAATCCGACATCGAAATCGCCCAGAAGGCGAAGCTCAAGCGCGTCGCGGATCTTGCGCGAGACCGATTGGGTCTTGCCGAAGAACATCTCGAGCCGTACGGCCACTACAAAGCGAAAATCTCGCTCGACTATCTCGAGACATTGAAGGATCGCCCGCAGGGCAAGCTCGTGCTGGTGACGGCGATCAGCCCGACACCCGCGGGCGAGGGTAAGACCACCACGACGGTCGGCTTAGGCGATGCGCTCAATCGCATCGGTAAGAAAACGCTCATCTGTCTGCGCGAACCGAGCCTCGGGCCGGTGTTCGGCTTGAAGGGCGGTGCGGCCGGCGGCGGCTACGCGCAAGTCGTGCCGATGGAAGACATCAATCTGCACTTCACCGGCGACTTCAACGCGATCCAGCTCGCCAACAATTTGCTTGCAGCGATGGTCGACAACCACATTCACCATGGCAACGAATTGAATCTGGACGTGCGCCGGATTACCTGGCGGCGTGTGCTCGACATGAACGATCGCGCGCTGCGCAGCCTGGTCGTCTCGCTCGGCGGACCGGCGAATGGCTATCCGCGACAGGACGGTTTCGACATCGTCGTCGCCTCGGAAGTAATGGCGATCTTCTGTCTGGCAAAGTCGCTCGACGATCTCAAGACGCGTCTAGGCAATATCGTCGTCGGCTACACGCGCGATCAAAAGCCGGTGCATGCGCGCGATCTGCAGGCGCACGGCGCGATGACGGTGCTGCTGAAAGACGCGATCAAACCCAATCTCGTGCAGACGTTGGAAAACAATCCGGCGTTCATCCACGGCGGGCCGTTCGCGAATATCGCCCACGGCTGCAATTCGGTGATTGCCACCAGCTCGGCGCTCAAGCTCGCAGACTACGTCGTTACCGAAGCCGGTTTCGGCGCCGATCTCGGCGCGGAAAAATTCGTCGACATCAAATGTCGCAAATCTGGATTGCGTCCGGACGCGGCGGTGATCGTAGCGACGGTGCGTGCGCTGAAATATCACGGCGGTGCGGATCTCAAATCGCTGGATACGGAAAATTTGCAGGCGCTCGACGCCGGCATGGCGAATCTCGAACGCCATGTACGCAATGTCCGCAATGTGTTCGGGCTGCCCTGTGTCGTCGCGCTGAATCACTTCACGCATGACACGCCGGCAGAATTGGAGCTGATCCGCGATCGCATGGCGCACGAAAACACCCGCGTCGTCGTTGCGCGGCACTGGGCGGAAGGCGGCAAGGGCGCAGAAGATCTCGCACATGAAGTCGTGCGTCTCGTCGACGAAGGCGCGAACGATTTCCATATGGTGTACGAGGACGAGCTGCCGCTGTGGGACAAGGTCAAGGCGGTGGCGACGAAGGTCTACGACGCATCCGACGTGACAGCGGACAGCGGCGTTCGCGCGCAGATCGCGCGGCTGCAGGACTCGGGTTATGGGCACTATCCGGTGTGTATCGCCAAGACGCAGTATTCGTTCTCGACCGACCCGACCTTGCGCGGCGCGCCGATCGGGCACACGCTGAACATTCGCGAGGTACGTTTGTGTGCCGGAGCAGAGTTTGTCGTGGTGGTGTGCGGCGATATCATGACAATGCCGGGTTTGCCGAAGGTTCCGGCGGCCACTAAAATCGATATCGGGTCCGACGGCAGGATCATCGGGCTATTTTGAACACCCCCATTGAGCTCTCACGTGAGCGCCGCCGACAAAATGCGAACGAAACAACTGACCGCGCTGTCGACGCCCGCTGAGACGGCAAAAGGTGCCGTGAGCGATGCCGAGCAGGATTTGCATTGGCTGCGCCAGAACATTCCCTGTCAAGCCGCATGCCCTGCCGGCACCGACATTCCCGGTTATCTCGAAGCGGTGTACCACGGGCAATTCAAGGACGCGTACGAAATCAATCTGCGCGACAATGTTTTTCCTGCGATTTTAGGGCGAGTCTGCTCGCGGCCGTGCGAGTCTGCGTGTCGTCATGGCTGGCCGGGTAACGGGCAGCCGGTCGCGATCTGTTTCTCCAAACGTTCCGCGGCGGATTTCCATCATCAGGGCCCGCATGTTTTGGCGCCGCTGTATCCGCCTTCGGGCAAGCGCATTGCTGTAATCGGCAGCGGCGTGGCCGGACTCACGGCTGCGCGCGAGCTCACTCGGTTCGGACACCGAGTCACGGTGCTCGAAAAGCACAACACGCCCGGCGGCATGCTCAATCAAGGCATCCCCGCATTTCGTCTGCCGCGTGATCTCATCGATGCGGAAATCGGTCAGTTGCTCGCGTTGGGCATCGAGCTTCGCTGCGGTGTCACCGTGGGAACGGATGTGCACCTGGATGAGCTGATTGCGCAATTCGATGCAGTCGTTCTCGCGGCGGGAACCTTGCGTCCGAATGTGCTGGATCTTCCCGGGGCGGCGGCGCAAGGCATCGAGCACGGACTGAAGTTTTTGCTCGAGGTCAACGAACGGGGTCGCCGACATATCGGCCATCGCGTCGCAGTGATCGGCGGTGGCTATACCGCGATGGATTGCGCGCGGACTGCGCTACGGCTGCACGCCGACGCGGTCGGCGTCTACTATCGTCGCGGCAGCGAAGATATGGTCGTGCTGCCGGGCGAATTAGAAGAGTTTCTCGATGAAGGCGGCAAGCTCCACACGGAATGTTCGCCGGTCGGGTTCGTAGCGGACAGCGGACGCTTGAGCGCAATTCGTTTTCGGCGCACGCGCGCCGGCGATGCCGGAACCGACGGCCGGCGGCTGCCGATCGACATTCCCGGCAGCGAGTTCGAGGTCGCCGTCGACAGCGTCATTCTTGCCACCGGACAGTTTCCGGAGTCGTCCTGGATTCGTGGCGCACTCGCAATCCGGCTGGTCGGCGCTGATCAATGGCTGCTGAGTCAGAAGGCGCAGCGCACCGCGCACGAGGGAATTTTCGTCGCCGGCGATTTCGCGCTCGGTCCGACCACACTCATTCAAGCGATCGCGCACGCCAAGCAATGTGCCGATGCCGTCGATGGCTATCTAATCGGATCGCAGCGTCGCCGAGAATCGGCAGTCACGACACCGACGTTCCAGTCGAAACCACCCGGCGGTAAGACCACCGGCCGAACCTTCGAGATGAACTTCATCCCGATTCATCCGATGCCTACGCTCGCAGCCGACCGACGCGGACTGCATGACGAAGTCGAGACCGGGCTCGAGCAGCCGATCGCGCTGAAAGAAGCGTCGCGCTGCTATCTGTGCCACTACAAGTTCGAGATCGTCGATGAGAAGTGCGTACTGTGCGATGAGTGCTTGAAGGTGAAGCCGGTCGCCGGCTGCATCGTCGAGGTCGCGGCGCTGCTACAAGATGACGCCGGGCGCATTTCCGGCTACGAGCGCGTCGAAGCGGGCCGCACCGATTCGCTCTACTACAATCGACTGTGGATCGATCAGAACCAGTGCGTGCGGTGCGGCCAGTGCGAGGCGGTGTGTCCGGTCGACGCGATCACCATTCAGAAAGTATCGCTGCAAACACACGACGTCTGCACCAGTTAGATCGGCTAGCTGGATCGGCTAGTTAGATCCTGGTGCCGCCACCGGGCATCGTGATCG
>JBDTMS010000572.1:0-3601 GCA_039934195.1 Betaproteobacteria bacterium | reverse complement strand
TCGGCGCCTGCATGAGCCCGCAAAACGCGTTTCAGATTCTGCAGGGAATCGAAACGCTGAGCCTGCGGATGCAGCGTCACGTAGACAACACGCGCCAGGTCATCGCATTCCTGCAAACCCAGGGTGCAATTGAATCCATCGCCCACCCGGAACTTGCGGGCCACCCCGATCATGCCCTTGCGAAGAAACTGCTGCCGCGCGGCTGCGGTGCGGTTTTCAGCTTCAATATCAGAGGCGGACGCGCGGCGGGCAAGCGCTTCATCGAAACGCTCAAGGTATTCTCGCATCTCGCGAATGTAGGCGATGCGAAGTCGCTCGTCATTCATCCTGCCACGACGACGCACTACCGCATGGATGATGCAGCATTGCGGGCGTCCGGCATTACCGAAGGCACCGTGCGCCTTTCCGTCGGATTGGAAAACCCGGAAGATTTGATCGAAGACCTGGATCGAGCGTTACGCGCTTCGCAGAAATCATGAAGCTGCGCTCGCGTGGTCCGTTGCAAAGGCTCAGTCTGAACGCTTCGGCATGACGGTCGTGACCAGCATGTCGCGTGGCGACTATTTCCGCGCACTGGGCGTCGTCGTAATCTGGGGATTGAACTTCGTCGTGATGAAGTTTGGGCTGCAGGGATTAAGCCCAATGATGCTCGGCGCTTTTCGCTTCGCGGTGGCGTCGCTGCCGTTCATGGCCTTCGTACGACCACCGCAACTGCCATGGCGGTTCGTAGTGAGCTATGGGCTGGCGCAGGGATTGGGGCAGTTCGGCCTGCTGTTTCTCGCGCTGCAACTTGGAATGACAGCGGGGATGGCGTCCGTGGTGATGCAAACGCAAGCATTCTTTACGCTCATTCTTGCGTCGCAATTTTTGCAAGAGCGCTCGAGCCGCTACCAATGGATCGGTTTGTTCGTCGCAGCGCTGGGGCTTGTCATTGTCGCGACGGCTCATGGTGATGGTCCGGGGCAAATGACGCTGATCGGCTTCATCCTCACACTGGGCGCGGCGTTCATGTGGGCGCTGTCGAATCTCACGATTCGCTTCGCCGGTCGCGTCGCGCCTAACTATGAGCCGTTCCCTTTTATCGTGTGGAGCAGCGTTATTCCAGTGGCCCCGTTCGTGATTTTGGCTATCGCGTCGGAAGGCGCCGTTCACGTGTGGGAAAGCGTGACACGTATCGGCGTGCGAGAAGGTTTCTCGATCCTGTATCTCGCACTGCTGGCAACGTTGCTTGCTTATACGATGTGGACCAAGCTTTTGAAGCGTCATGCGGCCGGTCGTGTAGCACCGTTTTCACTGCTGGTTCCTGTGGTTGGATTGTGGGCTGCCGCCGCGGCGTTCGGGGAAAAAATGCCGGTTGCGCAATGGGTCGGCACGGCGGCGGTCCTGCTCGGTTTGTTGATTAATCAATTCGGTCCTCGTTTCGCCGCCAAACGCTGATCCCTACCCGCACAGCAAGCGCATTGAAGTCTTGCTTGCACCTATCGTTCGCTTGGGGAACCGTTCCGGGTTAGACACCTCAATAACATGATCCCAGGATGAGCGCGATGCCGCCCATGGCGTCCGGCCATCACGAATCGAGGTGTAACCACGATGAGCAAGCGTCAACCTGCGCCAGCTTCCAACCCATTGCTCACCGGTTTCGTACGCGTACGCGGCGCGCGTGAGCACAACCTGAAAAATATCGATCTCGATATTCCGCGCCATGCTCTGGTCGTCTTTACCGGCGTGTCGGGCTCCGGCAAATCGTCGCTTGCATTTGGAACGCTCTACGCCGAAGCACAACGGCGCTATCTCGAGTCGGTCTCGCCATACGCACGCCGCCTGTTTCATCAGCTAAGCGTGCCCGAAGTCGACGAGATCCATGGTTTGCCGCCTGCCGTAGCCCTGCAGCAGCAACGCGGTTCGCCGACGACCCGATCTTCGGTAGGCAGCGTCACTACGCTGTCCAATCTGATTCGGATGCTCTACTCGCGCGCTGGAGCTTACCCGCGCAAGCAGCCGCATCTCGACGCCGAATCCTTTTCGCCCAACACCCCCGCGGGCGCATGCCCGCGATGTCATGGGCTCGGCCGCATCTACGATGTGACAGAGCGCTCTATGGTGCCGGATGACACCCTGAACATTCGCGAGCGGGCAGTCGCAGCCTGGCCACCCGCATGGCATGGCACGAACCTGCGCGACATGCTGGTATCGCTCGGCTACGACGTCGATCGCCCATGGCGCGAATTGCCCAAGAAAGACCGCGATTGGATTTTGTTTACCGACGAACAGCCGGTTGTGCCGGTGTACATCGGCTTCGATGCAAACGAGGTGCGACGTGCGATCAAGCGAAAGCAGGAGCCCAGTTATCAAGGTAACTTTTCCAGCGCAAGACGATATGTTCTGAGTACATTCGCCAGCACGCAAAGCGCTTCGATCAAGAAGCGAGTTTCGCGTTATCTACTCAACACCGAATGTCCGCTGTGCCGAGGAAAGCGTCTGCGTCGCGAATCGCTGTCGGTGACTTTTTCGGGCTTCGACATCGCCGAACTTTCGCGCTTGCCGCTAAAGCGGCTATCCGCGATGCTTGATCGTTATGCGGCAGGAAGTGCCGAGGGATTGGCTAAGCTTTCAGTCGAGCACCCCGAGAAAGCCATCGTAAGTCAGCGCATCGCAGCTGATCTTCTCGAGCGAATCTCGGTTTTGCTCGACCTCGGCCTCGGCTATTTATCGCTCGAACGAAGCACACCCACGTTATCGCCGGGCGAGCTGCAGCGACTACGGCTCGCGATGCAGGTACGATCGAACTTGTTCGGCGTCGTATACGTGCTCGACGAACCATCCGCGGGACTTCATCCGGCCGACACCGAAGCACTGCTGCGCGCGCTCGATCAATTGAAGGCTTCCGGCAATTCTCTGTTCGTGGTCGAGCACGAGCTCGATGTCGTGCGACATGCCGATTGGATTGTCGACGTCGGACCGGCCGCGGGCGAACAAGGCGGCTTCGTGCTTTACAGCGGTCCGCCGGAAGGCCTCAAGCACGTAGAGGAATCTCGAACTCGAAGTTATCTCTTTGCGGCCGATCTGCCGCCCGAGCGGATGCCACGCGCACCGAGAGGCTGGCTTCGCCTGGCTGGCGTGACTCGCAATAACCTGCAGCAGCTTGACGCTCAATTCCCGTTGGGCGTGTTCACAACCGTTACCGGCGTTTCGGGGTCCGGCAAGTCCAGCCTGGTCAGTCAGGTACTGGTTGAACTTGTCGCGGATCAACTCGGGCAGACGATCGTTGTCGACGTGGATGAGAGCGAAGAGCTCGAGAAAACGACGGTCCTCACGCTAGGTGGCGAGATCACTGCAGGAATGGAGAAGATCAAACGCCTGGTACAGGTCGATCAAAAGCCGATTGGGCGCACACCGCGCTCGAATCTAGCGACATACACCGGCTTGTTCGATCACGTCCGCAAACTGTTTGCCGCGACCAAGTCCGCGCGGACGCGTCACTACGACGCTGGACGCTTTTCGTTCAACGTCGCGAAAGGGCGATGCGAGACATGCGAAGGCGAGGGTTTCGTTTGCGTGGAATTGCTATTCCTGCCGAGCGTGTACGCACCCTGCCCCAGCT